>CBDUSX010000057.1:0-13351 GCA_965369935.1 uncultured bacterium | reverse complement strand
AGGAGGACGGACCACCCGCAGGCACGGACGATGATGCGGCGGGGGACGGTGACGCCCCGGACAAAGAGGCGGTGGAGGCCGGGGAAAAGGAGGATTCGGGAGGAGGATCAGCCGGGAAGCCCTCAGGAGCGGAGGAACCCGAGACGGACGGCGACGCCGAAGAGGAGGATACAGATAAGGGATAATGAGGGGCGGGCTGCGAGCCCGCTACATTCCGCCCAGGTACTTGATGCGGTCTTCCGGCGGGACAATGCTGGAAACACGGCAGCCGAACTTCTCGTTCACCACCACCACCTCGCCCTTGGCCACCAGCTTGCCGTTAATGAGCAGATCCAGTTCGTCGCCCACCAGCCGGTGCAGTTCGACCACCGATCCCTGCCCCAAGGTGAGCAGGTCGCTGACGAGCATCTTGGCCCGTCCGACCTCGAACGTGACGTGAAGCTTGATTTCCAGCAGGAACTCCACGTTGACCGAGTCTTTGTCAACGCCCACCAGCCCCGCGGGGTGGGCAGGCGCCTCGCGCGCGGGCGGCGGCGCTTCCCCGCCTCCCAGAGAATTCAGCGCGTCGGCCAGGTCGTCTCCGCCCGCATCTTCCGCGCCGGCCACGCTTTCGCCGGGGCCAACGTCAACGGAGTCCAGGGCGGATTGCAGGTCGTCATCCAGTTCTACGCTCTCGCCTTCGCCGCCCCCGGCACCGGCATCCACGGAATCCAGGGCGGATTGCAGATCGTCGTCCAGTTCTACGCTCTCGCCTTCGCCGCCCCCGCCTTCCTCTGCGGGCGCCGCGGCGTTCAGGTCCTCCGCCAGGCCCTCCAGGCCGCTGTCCGCTGCTTCGCCGCCTTCTGCATCGCCCAGGTCGAGATTGCTCAGGGCATCGTCAAGATCGGATTCGCTCATGGCTTTCCGTTATTCGATTCGCGCCGCGACTCTGATTCCTAATTCTTATCCGTAATGGAGCAAGGGAGGCCGGCGCAGGGCACAGCACGTTGCTGAAGACTATGCAAAGGTAGCGCCTAATCCACAGTTTTATCAATTGTATCGCCCATCTTCCTCTTTGCGCAAGGAAAGGGCGGCAAACTTGGTGTATTTGGGGACGAAGGCAAGGCGGATGCCGTTTTTGCTGGTGGTGATGGGGCCGTTGCGGTGCTTGGCGATGTGGATTTCCGCGATGCCCTGATCTTCGGTTTCCGGGTTGTAGACCTCGTCCCGATAGATGAACATCACCAGGTCCGCATCCTGCTCGATGGCGCCGGATTCGCGCAGGTCCGACAGCCTGGGGCGCCGGTCTATCCGGCTTTCCACTTCGCGGTTGAGCTGGGCGCAGGCGATCACGGGCACGTTGAACTCCTTGGCCACCGCCTTGAGCCCGCGGGAGATTTCGGAGATTTCCTGCTCCCGGTTGTCGCCGCGGCGGGTGGCGCGCATCAGTTGCATGTAATCCACGACGATCATGCCCAGCCCGTGCTCGGCCTGAATGCGCCGGGCCACGGCCTTCAGGCTCATCGGGTTCAGTCGGAGCGATTCGTCAATGAACAATCTGACCCCGGAGAGTTCGCCCGCCGCCTTGGCCAGCTTGTCCCACTCGAAGTCGTCTAGCTTGCCCAGCCTCACCTGCTGGATATCCACGCTGGCCTCCGAGCAAATCAAGCGCAGGGCCAACTGCTCCTTTGACATTTCCAGGCTGAATATAACGACCGGCTGCTGGCTGTGCGCCGAGGCATACTTGGCGATGTTGACCGCGAGGGAGGTCTTGCCCATGGAAGGGCGGGCAGCCACGATCACGAGGTCGGCGGCCTGAAGTCCTTTAGTATATTTATCCAGTTCCTCGAATCCGGAGGGCAGTCCCGTGCGATCTATTTCACTGTCCACGGTCTCGTCTGAATCTTCGGAGGCCGCTGCCAGGATTTCATTAAGTGTTGGCGGCAATTTAGCTGCCATTTTTCGACTCTTGGGATTAGTTGTATCGCCCGTCTTCCTCTTTGCGCAAGGAAAGGGCGGCAAACTTGGTGTATTTGGGGACGAAGGCAAGGCGGATGCCGTTTTTGCTGGTGGTGATGGGGCCGTTGCGGTGCTTGGCGATGTGGATTTCCGCGATGCCCTGATCTTCGGTTTCCGGGTTGTAGACCTCGTCCCGATAGATGAACATCACCAGGTCCGCATCCTGCTCGATGGCGCCGGATTCGCGCAGGTCCGACAGCCTGGGGCGCCGGTCTATCCGGCTTTCCACTTCGCGGTTGAGCTGGGCGCAGGCGATCACGGGCACGTTGAACTCCTTGGCCACCGCCTTGAGCCCGCGGGAGATTTCGGAGATTTCCTGCTCCCGGTTGTCGCCGCGGCGGGTGGCGCGCATCAGTTGCATGTAATCCACGACGATCATGCCCAGCCCGTGCTCGGCCTGAATGCGCCGGGCCACGGCCTTCAGGCCCATCGGGTTCAATTCCGGCGAATCGTCAATGAACAGCCTGACGGCGGAGAGCATGCCCGACGCCTTGGCCAGCTTGTCCCATTCGAAGTCGTCCAATTTGCCTTGCCGCACCTGCTGGCTGTCCACGCTGGCCTCCGAGCAGAGCAGGCGCAGGGACAACTGCTCCTTGGACATTTCCAGGCTGAATATGACCACCGGTTGCTGGCTGTATACCGCGGCGTACTTGGCGATGTTCACGGCAAGGGAGGTCTTGCCCATGGATGGGCGGGCGGCCACGATAATCAGGTCGGAGGCCTGAAAGCCGTTGGTGTACTTGTCCAGTTCCGCGAATCCGGAGGGCAGGCCGGTCAGGTCGTCCCCCCGGTCCTGGGCCGCCTCGAGCTGCTCGAAATTGATGGCCAGCAGGTCCTTGAGCTGGGCGTAGCTGCGCACCTGGGCCTTGTTGGCCAGCTCGATGATGATGTCCTGGGCCTGATCCAGCAGCACGCCCACGTCGTCCGGGGTGTCGCGGCCCTTGTTGGCAATGTCCGTGGCCGCGTCAATGAGGGCGCGCAACTGGTGCTTCTGGCGCACGATCTCCGCGTACACCGCCACGTTGGAGGCGACCGGGGTCAGGTCCACCAGCTCGGCGATGTAGACCAGTCCGCCGACCTGATCCAGCTGGTTCCGGGAGCGCAGGGCGTTGCCCAGGGTGATCTCGTCAATGGGGTCCTGGCGCTCGGCCAGGTCAATCATCGCCTTGAACAGTTCGCGATGGGCCGGGGAGAAGAAGAACTCCGGCTGCAGGATTTCAACCGCGTGGTTGAGGGCGTCGTTGTTGTGGATGATGGCGCCGAGCACACCCTGTTCGGCTTCCTTGTCGTGGGGAAGGAGATTCTCGGCCCTCACTGCAGCGCCTCCATGCTTCGAGGGGAATGGGCCGTCCCTGCCCGCGCGCGGCGGGCCCCCGGCGGCGGGTGAGGTTTCCCTGCCCGCGTCCGGCTCCCTGGATGGCCGTCTCTTCAGTTGTCTTTAACCTGGACCGGCACCGGGGCGCAAGTCAGTTTTCGCTGCCCGGCTCCGGCTCCGCGGCTGGCGCCGCTGCCTGCTCTTCCTGCGCGGCCTCGCCGCCTCCGGCGTCCTCCTGGGATTGCCCCTCCGCCGCTTCCGCAGCCTCTTCCGGAGCTGCTTCCGCGCCTGCATCGCTTTGCGCGGTTTCCTCCGGCGCGCCTTCGGCAGACCCCGCGTCCGCCGCCGCTCCCTCTTCGGCCTGCTCCGCCCGCTCCTCGGCGCCTTCCGCGGTATCTTCGGCGGTGGCAGCGTCCGCGCCTTCCGCGGCATCCCCGCCATTTTCCGGGACGGCGGCCGGGCCCGTTTCGATGATGGGCTCCACCTTGATCGTCACGTCCACCTTGACGTTCGTGTGCAGCTTGACCGTAGCGGTGAAGGTGCCCACGCTCTTGATGGGCGCTTGCAGTTGCACCGAGCGGCGATCCAGTTCGTAGCCATGCTCGCTGAGCGCGGCCTGCACGTCGCGGTTGGTCACCGAGCCGAACAGCTTGCCGCTGGCCCCCACCTTGGCCTTGATGAGCAACTCCAGGGCCCCCACCTTTTCCGACTCGGCCTGGGCCTTTTCGATGGCCTCATTGCGCTGCTGCTCCAGGCGCGAGCGGTGGTGTTCGACCTCGCCGGCGTTTTTACCGCCGGCCTTGATGGCCATGCCGCGTGGCAACAGGAAGTTGCGTGCGAAGCCGTCCTTGACAAGCACCTCGTCCCCGAGCGAGCCGAGGTGAGGAACGTCCTGCATTAATATCACTTGCATGCGGGTCTCCCGGCGTCCGTGCGATGACGGCGCCCTAGTCTTGCGAAACGTAGCCTTCGGAGAAGGACAGCAGGGCGATGTTGCGCGCGCGCTTGACGGCGTTGCGCAGGGCGCGCTGGGTCTGCGCGGTGTTGCCCGTGATCCGGCGGGGCAGGATGCGCCCCCGTTCCGTGATGTAGTTTTTCAGCAACTCCACGTCCTTGTAGGGAATCTCGGTGAGCCTGTTCAACTCCGAGGTTTTCCGCCGGGGAATGATGATCCGGTTGCCCAGCCCCCTTCTGCGGGCTCCGGCGCCCTTGCCTTTTCTTGCTGCTCTGCCTCTGGCCATATAGTCCCTTACCTGTCGCTCAGGTTCTGCGCGAGAGAGCCTTCTGTCTTGAGTCTCTCGAACTTGCCGTGTTCCGCTTCCACGTCCTCGACGGACACCGTCATCCACTTCAGCACATTGTCGTCGAAGCGCAGGGTGCGCTCCAGGGCGGTCAGCGCCTTGGGGGTGCGGTCGAGATACATGAGGTGATAATAGCCGTAGTCCCTCTTTTTCACCGGATAGGCGAGTTTCCTCCGCCCCCAGGGGGCCAGATGGACGATGTTGCCGCCTTCGCCTTCCACTGCTTCCTTGAATTTGTCCAGGAGGGAATTTTGCTCTTCTTCGGTGGCGTTGGGGTCGAGAATGATGACCGACTCATATCCCTGCATGCATGGTCCTTAAACAGATTTGGTGTTTGAACTGCAACGGAGTTTGATCCGCAATGTGCTTAACCCGCCGGGGACGGTTCCTTTTCCGTTACGGGCGATGTCCAGTTCTCGAATTTTCCGTTCACGATAAAATCCCGGGCCACTTGCGCCGCCTGCTCCACGGCAGTGGACAGCTTTTCGCGCTCCCCGGCGTCTGAAATCCTGTTCAATACCCGGCCCACCGCCGATTCACCCGGCAGGGGCCGGCCCACGCCCAGGCGCATGCGCTTGAATTCCTGGCTGCCCATGCATTCCATGATGGAGCGCAGGCCCCTGTGCCCACCGGCGCTGCCCTTGGCGCGCAGCCTGACCTTTCCCAACTCCAGGTCCAGGTCGTCCACGATCACCAGCACATGCTCCAGCGGCACCTTGTAAAAATGCAGGATGGTCTGCACGGCCCACCCGCTGTTGTTCATAAAGGTTTGTGGCTTTACCAGGCAAAAGCGCCGGCCTTCCACGCTGCCTCTGGCCAAGCGGGCATCGAACCTGTTTTCCCAGGAAGTCACTTCCAGCAGGGCTGCGAGGCGGTCAATCACCTGAAAGCCGGCATTGTGCCGGGTGGATTCGTACTCCCTGCCGGGATTGCCCAGCCCAACCGCAACGTGCATCGTTCCAGATCCAGGTCATTCCTTCTCGGACTCGGTTTCCCCCTCCGCCTCGGCGGCCTCCTCTTCCCCTTCCGCAGCGGCTTCGACGCCTTCCTCTCCTTCCTCGACTTCCTCTTCTTCCACCTCTTCTTCCACCCGTGGCGCCGCCACTACGATGATGGTCTCATCCGCATCGGTGACCGGCGTGGCGCCTTCCGGCAAGGTGAGGTCCTTCACGTGCAGGGAATCGCCGATCTCCAGTTCGGTCACGTCCACTTCGATATATTCAGGAATCTCGTTAGGCAGGCATTCCACGACGATATCGTGTTTCACCGCCTGCAGAATCCCGCCCAGCCGCACGCCGTTGGCCGTGCCTGCCGGACGCACCTCGACAGTGACGTGGACGGCCTTGCTGGTGTCTATCTCGTGAAAGTCCAGATGCAGGAGATGTCCTCCGGTGGGCGTGGTCTGCACCTCCCGCACCAGGACGTGCTTTTCCTCCGCCTTGCCCTCCTTGCCGTCGCCGAAACGCAGGACCACCATGCGCTCCGCGCCATGCAACAGATGCACGAGCTTGCTTGCCTGCATGCCATCCAGTTGAATGGAAATCGGGTCGTTCAGGCCGTACACGATACCGGGAATCCGCCCGGCGCGGCGCATCTTGCGCACCGGCCCCTTGCCGTGCTCCGTCCTCAGGGACGCATCCAAAAACGGTTCGCTCATTGCAAAATCCTGTTGCCCGCGGCGGGCCGGCTGGCCCGCCGAAGCCGCCTGCGCGAAAAAACCACAATCTACTTTTCTACGTTCAATCCCATGCCCGGTCAATCATTTTCTTTTCTTCCGGTCCCGCCCGATGCCGCCCCAGGGTGCGCGGCCGGGCCATCCTTCCGCCGGTTGGGGGGCGTTTGCGTTCGGCAAAAAAACAAGCCAATATCAACGGGCATCCCGGGCCGGGATTGCAGCGCACCGGGCCGCCCCCGGGGCCATAGGGAACCCCAGGAGCTTCGATGAAAGCCTCAGGCACACGTAACAGCGAGCACAAAACCGCAAGGCACGGCCAGGGCGCACCGGACATCCATCCCACCGCCATCGTCCACCCCGACGCGGTGCTGGACAAGCACGTGACCGTGGGCGCCTACACGGTGATAGGGGCGGGGGTGACGATCGGGGAAGGCACGGAACTGATGAACCACGTCACCGTGCACGGCACGACCCGCATCGGAAAGGGCAACCGCTTTTATCCCTACTGCACCGTCGGCCTGGACCCACAGGACAAGAAGTACGCCTTCGAGGGCAATTCCGTGCTGGAGATCGGAGACAACAACGTGTTCCGGGAATTCGTGTCCCTCCACCGCGGCACGCCCGGCGGCCACGGCACGACCCTGGTGGGCAACGGCAACTGGATTCTGGCGTATTGCCACATCGCCCACGACTGTCAGGTGGGCGACCTGACCACCTTCGCCAACTGTGCCACCCTGGGCGGCTGCGTGACCATCGGCGACGGGGCCTACCTGGGCGGCTTCACCGCCGTGCATCCCTTCTGCTCCATCGGGGAGTTGGTCATCACCGGCGGACACACCATGGTGGCCCAGGACGTGCCGCCTTTCGTGAACGCCACGGGCAACCGGGCCAAGCTCTATGGCATCAACAAGATCGGCATGGAGCGCGCCGAATACGGCAAGGAAGAAATTCAGAACATGAGCCGGGCCTACAAGATTTTCTTCCGCTCCAAGCTCCCCGCGGAGGAGGCCCTGGCCAGGCTGGAAGCGGAATTCCCCCAATCCCCCGTCGTGATGGCATTCGTCGCATTCGTAAAATCCTCGGAGCGCGGCATCTGCCGCTGATGAGGCATGGCCGGCACCGCGAAACCCCTGTTGGCAGTACCCGGTTTTTCCTGGCTGGGCATCAATATCGGAATCAAGGACCATACGCCGGATTTCGCCGTGGCGTATTCGCAGGCGCCCTGCGCCGCTGCGGGGGTGTTCACGCGCAACAACTTCCCCGGCGCACCGGTGGTGGTGGGCCGCGAGCACCTGGCCGGCGGCAGGCTGCAAGCCATCGTGGTCAACTCGAAGAACGCCAACGTGGCCACCGGCGCGGGCGGCCTGGCCGATGCGCGGCGCATATGCGAGGTGCTGGGCGCGGCCCTGGGCATCGCGCCTCGGTTGGTGCTGCCCTCTTCCACCGGGGTGATCGGCGTGCCGCTGCCCATGGAACGCCTGGAGAACGCCTGCAAGGACGCGCCGGCGGGCCTGTCCGCCGAGCTCGCAGGGCTGGAGGCCTTCGCGCGGGCGATCATGACCACGGACACCCGCCCCAAGGGCATCTCCGTGCGGGTGGGCGGCGCGACGCTGACCGGGGTGGCCAAGGGAGCCGGCATGATCGAGCCGCACATGGCCACCATGCTGGCCTATTTCTTCACCGACGCCGCCCTGACCGCGGAAGCGCTGCGGGGCATTTTGAGCAGGGCGGTGGAGCGCTCCTTCAACCGGGTCTCCATAGACACGGACACCTCCACCAGCGACACGGTGGTGGTGATGGCCAACGGCATGGCGGGCGCGGTGGCGGAAGCAGACTTCGAGGCCGCCCTGACCGAAGGGGCCATCTACCTGGCCCGGGAAATCGCGCGGGACGGGGAGGGGGCCAGCAAGCTGATCGAGCTCACCGTGTGCGAAGCGCCCAGCCAGGCGGCCGCCCTGGCCATCGCCAAGTCCATCATCAACTCGCCCCTGGTGAAGACGGCCATTTACGGCGCCGACCCCAACTGGGGCCGGTTCGTAATGGCCATCGGCAAGGTGTTCGAGCATCCTTCACCCCTGGAATCCCTGCGCATAGAATTCGGCGGCGGCGCGGCGGCGCCCCTGGTCATCTCCGCCGGGGGGCAGGAACCCGAAACGCTGGAGGCGATCGGCGCCTACCTGGCCGGGAGCGAGCTGAACATCCGGGTACGGCTGGGGCAGGGGGAAGCGGAGGAGACCGTGTGGGGCTGCGACCTCACCGAGGGCTACGTTAAGGAAAACGCGGAATACACCACCTGAGATCGGCCCTGCCACGATCCGGCCCCCGCGCCGCGCAAAGCCGCGGGACAAGCGGGGAAATTGCCCGCGCTAAATTGCCTGCGGAAATGGATTGTTTTGCCCCTGCAACCCGGTAGACTGGCTGATCCTGCGGATACCCCTATACGGTTTGAATCGAGGCCTGATTGACCTCAGATAAAGGAATCCAGCCATGAGCGGCCCGACGGTAGAATTTCTGTTCGATTACAACAGCCCGTATTCCTACTTCGCCTCGCTGCTGGTGGAAGACGTGTGCGCCCGCCACGGCGCGGATCTGCGCTGGGAGCCTATCGTGCTGGGCGGCATCTTCAAGGAGGACGGCACCACGCCGGCCCATGCCATCGAGAAGCGCAGCAAGTACCTGCAGCAGGATTTGCTGAACCTGAGCGAAATGCACGGGTTGCCCTACAAGCCCCGCACCACTTTTCTGTTCAATCCCATCCTGTCCATGCGCACCACCCTGCAGACAGAACAAGGAGAGAAAAGGGCCCGCGCTGTGCATTCCCTGTACCGGGGCGCGTTCGCGGAAGACCTCGATCTGGGCGATCCGGAGGTGGTCACGCGGCTGCTCAACGAGGCCGGTCTGGACGGCCCGGCGCTGGTGGAAGGCTCCCAGCAACAGTGGGTCAAGGACGCCTTAAAGAAGAACACCGACGATGCGATCGCCCGCGGCGTGTTCGGCGCGCCCACCTTCTTTCTGGAGGACGGAAAAATGTTATGGGGGCATGACCGACTGAAATTGCTTGATTATTTTATGGGAAAAACCAAGAATGGGTGAAATCGGCAGTTCGGAACGGAGGCACTTCCTGAAAAACTGGCGGAAGCTTCATCGAGCTCGCATAAATCATATACAAGGAAAGCGATGAATCCCCTGAAACAGGTTAGGGAATTTTTCTCGAGCGACATGGCCATCGACCTTGGCACGGCCAATACGCTGGTCTATGTGCGCAATCAGGGGATCGTCATCCGTGAGCCTTCGGTGGTGGCCGTGCGGCGCGACAACAGAGGCGGGTACAAGGTGCTCGCCGTGGGCAGGGAAGCCAAGATCATGCTGGGACGCACCCCCGGCACCATCTTCGCCATCCGCCCCATGAAGGACGGCGTGATCGCCGATTTTGAAATCGCCGAGGAAATGCTGCGCTTCTTCATCCGCCAGGTGCAAAAGCAGAACTCCTTCATCAAGTTCAAGCCGCGCATCATCATCGGCGTGCCCTCCGGCATCACCCAGGTGGAAAAAAGAGCGGTGCGGGAATCGGCCGAATCCGCCGGAGCCAAGGAAGTGTACCTGATCACCGAGCCCATGGCCGCGGCCATCGGCGCCGGGCTGCCCATCAGCGAGCCCAACGGCAACATGATCGTGGACATCGGCGGCGGCACCACGGAGGTGGCCGTGATATCCCTGGCGGGCATCGTTTACTGCGACTCCGCGCGTATCGGCGGGGACCGCATGGACGAGGCCATCGCCCAGTACATCAAGCGCCAGTACAACATGCTGATCGGGGAGCGCACGTCGGAGGAAATCAAGATTCAGATCGGCTCCGCCTTCGCCAACGGCGCCCCCCGCACCCACGAGGTGAAGGGGCGGGACCTGGTGACCGGCATTCCCAAGACCCTCACCCTCACCGACGCGGAAATCCGCTCGGCCCTGGCCGAGGTCTATGACGGCATCGTCCAGACCGTGAAGAACGCCCTGGAGCGCACGCCCCCGGAACTGGCGGCGGACATCGTGGACAAGGGCATCGTGCTGGCCGGCGGCGGCTCCCTGCTCAACGGCCTGGACATGCTGCTGCGCGAAAGGACGGGCCTGCCCATCATTCAGGCCGAAGACCCCCTGTCCTGCGTGGTGATGGGGACGGGCAGGGCCCTGGACCAGATAGACCTGCTGCGCTCCATCGCACTCAACTGAGCAACCCTTACAAGCGCTGCTTCCACCCCCTCTGCGCGCCTGCCTTGAAGACGGCGCGGGGGCGGATCGGTGTGCAAGGCGGAACCGCTCAGCCCTGCCCGCCGGTGGGCAGCACCTCCCAGCCCGTCCCCCGATGGCCGAAGTTAAACCGGTCAGGGTGGAAAATCTCCGCCATGATTTCCAGGGATTCCACCAGCCGCGGTCCGGAGCGGTTGAAGTAGTGGTTGCCGTCGCTGAGATAAACCCGGCCCGTGCGCGCGGCCTTTAGCTCCTGCCAGCCGGGGCGTTCGGTCAGCCAGTGCAGCTCGGCGCGGGTCCTCTCCATGCCGAACCCGCAGGGCATGAGCAGCAACACGTCCGGGTCTTCCCGCCGCAGCGCCTCCCAGTCAAGCCACGGCGAATGCTCCCCCGCCACGCCGTAGAGGTTCTCTCCACCGGCCATGCCCACCAGTTCGGGAATCCAGTTGCCCGCGCCCATCAGCGGCTCGATCCATTCGATGCAGGCCACCCGCGGGCGCGGGGCAACCCCGGCGGCGGCCTCCGCGATAGCCGCCACGCGTCCCTCGAGGTCTTGCGTCAGTTCCCTGCCGCGCCCGGCAACGCCCAGGGCCTCTGCCACCGAGGCGATGTCCGTCCACAGGTCGGCCAGCACCATGGGCGCCAGGGACAAAAGCCGCGGGCGGCCCGCGACCCAGCTGTGCAGGGCCGCCTCCACTTGCTCCAGGCTCACCGCGCAGACCTCGCACTGGGTCTGGGTGATCACCACCTCCGGCTCGAGCCTGAGCAGGGCTTCGGTATCCAGCCGGTAGATGGAAACCGCGCGCCGCAGCAGGGATTTGACCTCTAGGTCAATTTCCGGGCTGTTCGCTTCCGGATTCAGGTTGGGCGCCGTACAGACGGGCAGCCCCCGCACCTCGGCGGGAAAGTCGCACTCGTGGGAGCGGCCCACCAACTGCCCGCCCAAACCGAGCGCGCACACGATCTCGGTGGCGCTGGGCAGCAGGGTCACGATCCTGGTCATATGCCAATTCCCCTGAAAAATTTCCCTTTGCAATAATTCGGTTCGCGCCGGTCTCCCGGAAAGCCGTTGGGCCTTTTCGCGGATGTAAGGATACTTCTCCCCCGCCCAACAGGGAACCCCACGGCCGTCCAGCCGTTCCACGCGCCGGCCCGGCAAGCGATTTTGCCCATTTCCCTTGCGGATTGGGGTGAATAATGACAGATGCCTTCTATTCTGGATTCTATTCTGATTTCTATTCAATGCCGCCCCGCCGCGGTTCCACGGCGGCGCATCACGAGCACAAGCACGGAGAGCGCAAGATGGCATCCTTTCCAAAATACGGCGATCTGAACCGGCCCGACGAGAGCGGCCTGCCATTGTCCTGGGGCGCCTGGGGCGAGGAAGACCAGTTGGGCACGCTCAACAACATCACCGAAGACGCCGTCCGGGAGGCCGCGGGGCTGGTCACACGCGGCGTGCGCTTCAACCTGGACCTGCCCCTGGACATGCCCTTCGGGGTCGTCAAACCCAATGCCCATCACGGCGGCCGCCGCAGCCCGCAGCAGACCCTGATCGTGCGCAACCGGGACAACCTGCTGGTGCGGGACGACAAGCTGGACGATTTCTACCTGCAAGGCTCCACCCAATGGGACGGCCTGACCCACATGGGCGACGCGCGGCACGGCTTCTACAACGGCGTGAGCGAAGACCAGGTCACCCAACAGGAAGGCACCCGCAACGGGATCGAGCACCTGGCGGAGTTCGGCCTGGCCGGCCGGGGGGTGCTGCTGGACATGGTGCGCTTTTTCGCCAAAGCCGGCCGGGACTGGGACGTGATGGCCCAGCAGACCATTTCAGCGCAGGACCTGGAGGCCTGCATGAAGGACCAGGGCGTCGCCCCGCAGCAGGGGGACATTCTGATGGTGCGCATGGGCTGGGTGGGCGCGCTGCTTGCCGCGGACGGCATGGAAGCCCGCGACGCGCTGCTCAGGCCCTGGGCCTTTTCGGGCCTATCCGGCCGGGAGGACATGTGGGAATTTCTGTGGGACAACCGCATCGCCGCGGTGGCGGCGGACACGGTGACCGTCGAGGTGTGGCCGCTGGAGAAGGATCAGACCAGCCTGCACCTGGCGATTGCCCGGCTGGGGATCACCATCGGGGAAATGTTCAATTTCGAAGCCTTGAGCGCGGACTGCGCGGAAACCGGCGAGTACCGCTGCCTGTTTACCTCCAGCCCGCTCAACATCCGCGGGGGCGTCGGATCGCCGCCGAACGCCATGGCCATCAAATGACCGGCAGCCGCGGCGGGTGTGAAAATTCGGGGGAGCAGATAAAAAAAACCCCAGGCCGGTAGACAGGAAAAAAGGAGGAAAATCCTGCCTGCGGAGGGTTCCGGCCTGGGGTTTTGAAACCACTGGGGGAGCCGGTTTGCGGGCTAGCCCGCCTCGCCTCCCATTTCCGTGTTGCGCCACTTGCCGCCCACCAGTTTTTGCAGCACATGCTTCTGGTCAGGCAGCTTTTGAATGATTCCGCCGTTTTTGATGAATTTGCTTACCGCCTTTTGCAACTCCTCTTGCGAAATATTTTTTTTGCTCATTAAATCCATTTAATTTCGAGGGTTTAAGAAAACAAGAGCCTTCCAGGCCTTTGTCTTTTCTTTCCCTTGTTAGAGTCCGCAACCGTCCGGCCGGTTCACGTGCTCGTTCCATTATTCCGAGCATACGCCGTCGGCCGGCGGGATTCCGTATTCCTTGCCACCGAATTCCTTGTCACCGAATTCCGTGTCACGGAATTCCGTGTCACTGAATTGATATGGGAGGGATTTGCCGGTACCATCGCTG
>CBDUSX010000056.1:0-13548 GCA_965369935.1 uncultured bacterium | reverse complement strand
CCGATGAGAGGGGAGCGCGCGGGCGGAAGGTACGGTGCCTGTCGGTACGGTGCCGGTTGGTGCGGTGCCGGCTGCCGCGATTCGATTTTTTTTGGTGGTGGTTTGGGGTTCATTTTGCCGAAACCCTTGCGAGGCGGAACATAGAGCCGGATTAAAATTTACCGGAGCGCCGCGCCCTTCCCTTCGACGGGCTCAGGACAGGCGAGACACTCGCTACGCCTTTCGACAGGCTCAGGACAAGCTCGTTCCTCAGGAACGCGGCCCATAATGCCCGATTCTCTGAGCAGAGAAGCAGGGAAGGGCCGGGCTTTTGGCCGATTTGCCGATTTTGAGCGCACTTGTAGTCGATTTCAATCAGCATTTTGTTATCATACCTCGAATCGAGGCGCAGGGGCTCTCTTCCCTGCCAGGGGCTGTGTCCCCTGCCGGGGGTGCCGGGGGCGGCGCCCGATAAATTTCCGCAATCAGCAGGGTGACGTGATGGCCGACGGCTCGAGCCTTTCTCTCGAAATTCAGCATTTGCGCTTTCTGGTGGCGGAGAGCAATCCCGCCTTGCAGAAGTCCATCGTGAACACCCTCGGCAAGGCGGGGGTGCAAGCCTCCCACGGGGTGCCGGGCGGGGCGGAGGCATTGCAACATTGGAAGGAAGAGGGCGGGGTGGGGGTGATCATCTGCAGCTGGAACCTGCCCGGCCTGGCCGGCATCGATCTGCTCAAGCGCGTCCGCGCGGAAAAGCAGGCCCGCTTGCAGCCGGCCTTCATCATGATGGCCAGCGACGAAGCGCCCGAGATTCTCGCTGCGGCGGTGGCCGAGGGCGCGGACTGCTTCGTCGTCAAGCCCTTTCCAATGGGGAACCTGCTGTCCCTGGTGTCCGAAGGGGTGGAGCACCGCAAGCAACTGGCCGGGCCGGAGGTGTTCACGGAAAGCATCCTGGAGACCCGGCAGCTTGAATCCGCCGTCCAGGCGCAACTGATCCACGACCGGCATGGCGAGGCGGTGGAATGCGACGACCTCTCCGGCACCAGATGCTCCGTCCTTACCCACCGCAACTTCGGGCTGGGCACCAACCTGGATTTGCGCTTCGCCCGCCCCGGCAGCGATCCGCCGGAATACCACCAGCTCCTGAAAGGCATCGTGACCAAGATGGAGCGGGTCTCCGGCCAGGCGGGAATGTACCGGGTGCACATTCAGTTCAACGGGCCGGCGAAGGAGGAGCACGGGGTCAAGGAGTTGCTGCTCTCCGGCGGCGGGGCATGAGCGGACCGTCCTTCCGCCGCAAGCTCCTCCCGGCCGCGCGGGGGCGCTTGCTGCTTGCCGGGTTGGCCTGCGCCCTGCTGGCCGTGGCGGCCGGGGCCGGCTGCGGCAGAAAGACCGCCCCGCGGCCCATGTTCGAGGTACTGCCCACCCCCGGCGGCCTCAGGGCCTGGCAGCGCGAGGGGCGGGCGCTGGTGGCCTGGCCCGTGCCGGCGGGCAATACGGCCGCGGCCCACGGGGGCGTGGAGGGCTTCGAGTTGCTGATCGAGCGCCTGCCCCGGGACTGCCCTTCCTGTCCGCCGGAGCAGGCGCGGGAGGTGGAGTTGCCCCTGGCCTCTCCGGAACTGCGGGTGGAGGGCCGCCGGGCCCACTACGGGTTTGACCTGCCCGCGGGTCCGGCTTTGTGGCGCTTCCGGGTGGCCGTGCGCTTCGACGCCGGCACGACCCGCCCTTCGCCCATGGTGACGCTGGAGACGCCCGCCACCGTGCCGGCCCACGGGCTGAGCTGGGGCCGGGTGCCGGGCCGGGGCAAAACGCCCCAGGCCGTGCGGCTGTACTGGCGCTTGCGCAGGGAGCGCGTCGTCCGCGTGATCACCGGACAAGGGGCGATGGTGGAAGAGGAGCGGTTCTATCGGGCCAATCTTTACCGGCGCAAGCCCGGCCAACCCTGGCCCCTGCGCCCGATCAACGTGCAGCCGCTGGAGACCGGGCAGCAGATCCTGCCCCGGCCCAGGGACGGACCCGCGGAGTTCACCCTGCGGCTGGTGGACCAGTTCGGCAACGAGGGGCCCGCCGCGCCGCCGGTGCTGATTCCTCCCGCCCAGGCCACCCCATGACGCGCGAAGTCAAAAGCCTGTGGCCGCCCCTGGCTCTGCTGGCTTTGCTGGCGGCGGCGGCCGCCGGGCTTGCCTCCTGCGCCCCGGCCCTGCCCGGCGAGGCCCGGATCGCCGCGGCGGAACCCGCGGCGCTGGCCTCCATGCGGAGCGAGCTGGCCGCGGCGCTGAAGGAAGACCCGGACGATGCGCGGGCGCATTTGTTGATGGCCAGGTTGCTGCTGCGCGAGGGCAAGCCCGATGCCGCCGAGCCCCACGCCGGAGAGGCCGCCCGGCGCCTGCCCTTCGACGGGCAGGTGATGAACGTGATGGGGGAAATCTACCTGGCGCAGGACAAGCGCTTCCGGGCTCTCACGACGTTCACGCAGGCGATCGAGTTCGAGCCCGGCCTGCTGGCCGCTTACCTGAACCTGGCCGAGACGCGGCGCCTGCTGGGGCGGAAAGAAGAAGCGGTGGCCGCGTTGCGCGCGGCCATCATCAGGGCGCCGGGCCATTACCCCGCCCGCTCCCGGCTGGCCCGCATACTTCTTGAGACGGGGCGCCTCGCAGCCGCCGCCGAAGCTGCCGCCGCCGCCCGGCGCCTCCGCCCCGCCGCGGAAGAGGCGCGGCTGCTGGAAATTCGCATCAAAAAAGCCCAGGGCCGGCTGACCGTGGCCGGCCTGCTGGCCGAGGAGGCCCTGCGGGAGGGGCCGCGTTCGCTGGCGCTGGAGCGCGAGTTGGTGGACATCCATTATCAGCGCCAGGAATGGCCGGCCGCCTTGGCGTTGCTGGCGCGCATGGAGCGGGGCGGTGTCCTGGCGCCGGAGGACGCCTTGCGCAAGGTGGACATATTGCGCGCCCACGGCCGGGCCTCTCAGGCCTCCGCCGCGCTGGAGGCTCTGCTGCGCCGCCACCCGGGCCATCCCGGCGCGCTGGTGGCCCGCGCCCGGGGCTTGCTGGGGAACGACGATGCCGCGGGCGCTCTGGCCGCGCTGGAGAGAGCCTTGCAGCGCGGCCCGCAATCGGTGGAGGCCCACTACTGGCGAGCCATCGCCTATTACCGGATGGATCGTTCCACCCGCGGCGACGAGGCGTTGGCCGCCGCCGCGCGGTTGGCTCCCGCCCATCCCCGGGTGCGCCTGCTGCGGGTGCGCCGGCTGCTGGCGGCCCGTAAGCTGGCGGAGGCGGAGGCGCTGCTGGGCCAATACCTGGAGGGCCACCCGGCGGACGGAGATGCCCTGCTGGTGCGCAGCGAGCTGTTGACCTTGCAGGGCGATTACGGCGCGGCGGAGCGCAACCTGAGGGAAATCGTGCCCGGCTCCAGCGGCGGCGCCCTGCGCTTCGCCCGCGCGCGGCTGGCCTATCTGCGCGGGGCGTTCGACGCCGTGGTGAAAGAGACCCGCCCGCTCGCCACCAGCCCCGGCGCGCCCTGGCAGGTGCTCTACCTGCACTGCGCGGCCCTGCTGCGCCTGGGACGGAGCGGGGAGGCCCTGCCCCTGCTGCGGCCCCGCCTGGGGAGCGGCGAGGGCGGCGGGAACCTGCACCGGCTGATGGGGGACTTGCAGGTGCTGTCCGGAAATCGAACAAAGGCGCTCAGGACGTGGCTGGCCGGGCTGGCCAGGTTTCCCCGCCAACACCGGCTGCTGGAGGGCCTGTCCCGGCTGGCCATCGAGGACGGAAAATGGCAGCAGGCGCGGGACTGGCTCAAGGCGGGCATCGAGCGTCCCGGTCCGCAATTGCCGTTGTTTCTGGAGCGGCTGAACCTGGTCTACCGCAAGCTGGGACAGCCCCGGCAGGCGGAGCGGTATCTGCGGCGCTACCTGGCCGAGACCGACCCCCTGCTGCGGGAGCGGGAGGGAGGGGATGAGCACGGCATTCTGTTCAACACCGCGTATCCCGCCATGGGCTATGGCGTATCGTCATCGGCCTCCGGGGGCAGCAGCCCCAGGCCGCCCAGCCCCAGCCGGTAAGCTTCCTTCTTGAAGGGCACCACCAGTTCCACCGCTTCGGCGGGAGACACCCAGCGGAACGCGTCGAACTCGGCGGGCTGATGCTCGAAGTGGATGACGGCGCTGCCGCCGCGCAGGCGGGCCAGGAACCAGATCTGCTCCTGTCCGTCGTACCTGGTTTTCTCCGGGTCGTGCCCGGCCAGCCATTCCCGCACCTCAGGGGGGAACTCGTAGCGGATGGGCTCGGGCAGGCGCGCCAGCACCTCCACGTCCCCGGTGCCGATTTCCTCCGTCAGCTCGCGCAGAATGCCCGCCTCGGGGTCTTCCCCCTCGTCCAGCCCGCCCTGGGGAAACTGCCAGTGGTGGGGGGCAATGGTGGCCGCCACCCGGCGGAACACCAGCACGCGCGCCCGCGCATCATCGGTCAGCACGGCGCAGACGTTGGGGCGGAAAAGCTTCACGGCGTCTTCGCCGCGGCAAGGCTTCGGGAACGGCGCTTGCCGGTCATGGAGCAGGTTCCCCTCGAATATTCGACATTTAATTTTTTGCCCAAAATGGGTAAAATAATCCCGAGATGAGAAATTTTGTCCCAGCTCGATTTTTTCAAATGACGGGCGATCGTGTCCGTTGAACCGGTGAGAGCGGGGAGTTCACTCCCTGTTTCTCGAATTATGTTAATAATTTCAAAACCATATCTCGACGCCCGGGCGTGGGGATATCCCGCCGCCAAATGGGGCGGAGGGGTCCTTGATTTGCAGCCAATTCAGTTGTGGCGGTGCCGGCAAGACCCGCCGATGCTTCAGCAATATAGATAGTCAGGTGGCCGCGATGCCAGCGACGACGATCCAGATTCCTCAGGATGATACCCCGGAATGGCTGCTAAGAAAATACGACGTGGCCGCGCCGCGCTACACCTCCTACCCTTCCATACCGTTCTGGGGCGAGGCCACGCCGGGCCAGGTGGGCGCCTGGGTGGGTGAAAAGCCCAGGTTGCCCGATGCGTCGCTCTCCCTGTACATGCACATTCCGTTCTGTTTCAACCGCTGCTTTTATTGCGGCTGCTTCGTCATCGTGACCTCCAAGATGGAACAGGCGGAACTGTACGCGGACGCCCTGAAACAGGAAATGCGCCTGGTGCGCGACCACATGGGCCAGTCCCCCGCACCGGTCACCCAGTTTCATCTGGGGGGCGGCACGCCCACCTTCCTTTCACCGGATCAGATGGAGGAGCTGGTGGAAGCGGCGCGGGCGCTCTATCCGTTCGGGGCCGATCCGGAAATGGGCATCGAAATAGACCCGCGCACGGTGGACAACGCCTATCTTTTGCGCCTGCGGAAGATGGGCTTCAACCGCATCAGCCTGGGGGTGCAGGATTTCGACGAGCGGGTGATGCGCGCGGTGAACCGCGTTCAGCCCTATGCCCAGGTGGCCGCCCTGGTGGCCGAAGGGCGCAGGCTGGGGTTTGCCAGCATCAACTTCGATCTGATTTACGGCCTGCCGGAGCAAACCCCGGAATCCTTCCTGCGCACCCTGGAGCTTGTGCGGCGCCTGTCCCCGGAGCGCCTGGCCATTTACAACTACGCCCACCTGCCCGAGTTGTTCCCCCACCAGCGGCGCATCGCCGTGGAGAGCCTGCCCGACACCGATGGGAGAAACCAGCTGATCCGGCTGGCCCGCTACAAGCTGGGCGCGTGGGGCTATCAGCAGATCGGCCTGGACCATTTCGCCCTGCCCGGGGACGAGCTGGCCTTGGCCCACCGCCGGGGCACCATGCGCCGCAACTTCATGGGCTACTCCACCCAGGCCGGCACGGACCAGCTGGCCTTCGGGGTGAGCGCCATCAGCGAGTACCACCGCTCGTTCTGGCAGAACGAGAAGAAGCTGATCAGCTATTACCGGGCCGTGGCCGAAGGGCGTCTGCCCGCGGTGCGGGGCATCTGCCTGACGGATGAGGACATGCTGCGTAAGGAAGTGATATCGGCGCTGTTCTGCCGGGGCAGCATTGATTATGAAGAGGTGCGCCGCCGCTTCGGCATCGATTTCAAAAGCTACATGGCCTGCGAATTGGAAGAACTGGGCCTGATGGAGGCCGACGGCCTGGTGGAACTGGACGCCACGGGCCTCCGGGTGACGGCGCGGGGCCAGCTTTTCCTGCGCAACATCGCCATGGTGTTCGACTCTTATCTGCGCAGGGAGGGCGTCCAGCCCGCGCGGTTTTCCCGCGCCGTGTAGCCGGAGGGCGCGCGAAGGGCGGGCTTCCGGCACCGGATGGATCATGAAAGCAATTATGAACGGAACAGGCACGGAGACGAACGGTTCGGACACCTTGACCGAACACATGCAGATTATTCAGCAGTTTTTTGCCCACAGCAATGACGCGCTGATGATCTGCGACACGGAAGGCGAGGTGCTTTTCGTCAATGCCGCCTTTTCCCGGCTGTATGGCTACAGGGAGCGGGAAGTGGTGGGCAGGCCCTCCTCCCTGATCCGCCACAACGGCACCCCTTCGGGCCTGTTCTCCCAGATGTGGCAGGACATCCAGAATCCGGGTGTCGGGTTCTGGAAAGGGGAAATCCGCAACAGCAAGAAAGACGGCGCGGCAGTGGAGGTGATGCTCACCATCACCGCGCTGAAGGACAAGGAGGGGGAAACCATCGCTTACATGAGCATCGCGCTCGACGTGACGGACAAAAAGCACATGGAAAAGAAACTGATCGAGCGGGAAAAACTTTCCTCGATCGGCTTGCTGGCCTCCGGCATCGCGCATGAAATAGGCAGCCCCCTCAACGTCATTTCGGGCCGGGCGGAGATGATCAAGACCCAGCTGCGGGACCGCTTCCCGGAGGCGGAAAAATCCCTGGCGATCATCGTCCAGCAGACCGACCGCATCTCGGACCTGGTCAAGGGGTTGTTGAATTTCAGCCGCCCCACCGGCAGAAGCACACCGGATACGTTCAGCGAGATTGACATGACCAACGTGCTGGACGAGTGCGGCAAGCTGCTGAACAAGCCCATGCAGGACCTGGGCGTGAATTTCTCCGTCAGCCGCAACTCGCCCGCGTGCATCAGGTGGGATTTCCACAAGTGCGAGCAGGTGTTCATCAACCTGCTGCAAAATGCCCTGCACGCGGTGGAGGACACGGCCAATCCGGAGATCGGCGTCGTCTTCCGCCCCATGAACAAGGACGAGCTGGAAGCCCTGCCCGACCCGGCGGAGGACGGGCTGGCGGTGGAGGTGTGCGACAACGGCAGCGGCATTCCGGAAGATCAGCTGGGCCGGGTCTTCGACCCGTTTTTCACCACCAAGGCTCCCGGCATGGGCACAGGGCTGGGGCTGTCGGTGGTGTACGGCCTGGTGAAGGAAATTCAGGGGGCCCTCAAAGTGGACAGCGCCATCGGCACGGGCACCACATTTACCCTGCTGCTGCCCGCCGGGCTGCCGGAGGGCTGACCCATCGGCACAAGCGATCAGGAGAGACACATTGGCGCGCATTCTGGTAGTGGACGACGACCGTGACATGGAGCAGATGCTCGTGGAGTTCATCAACGGCCACGGGCTGAAGGCCGCCGGCTGCAACAGCGGGGCCCAGGCCCTGCGGCTGCTGCAGGAAAAGAAATTCGACATCGTGCTCACGGACCTCAAGATGAAGGCCATGGACGGTCTGGAATTGCTGCGCTCCATCCGCGCCCGGCATCCCATGGTGCGGGTGATCATCATGACCGCCTTCGGCTCCATCGAGACCGCCATTGATGCCATCAAGTTCGGAGCCGTGGACTACCTCACCAAGCCCTTCAAGATGGACCTGGTGGCGTTCACCCTGGACAAGGCGGTGCGCAGCCTGAGCGTGGACGAGGAAAACCGCCGCCTGAAAAAGCAACTCAAGCGCCAGCACAGCTTTCAGGAGATCGTGGGAAAATCCAAGGGCATGCGCGAAATATTCGAGCTGATCCAGCGCATCGCGCCCAGCGCCAGCACTGTGCTGATCTGCGGGGAGAGTGGCACGGGCAAGGAGCTGATCGCCAAGGCCATTCACAACGAGAGCGGCCGCAAAAAAGCCACGTTCATGGCCATCAACTGCGCCGCCATCCCGGAGGGGCTGCTGGAAGCGGAGCTGTTCGGCAGCAAGAAAGGCTCCTACACCGGGTCGGTGGCCGACAAGCCCGGCCTGTTCGAGGAGGCCAATAGGGGCACGCTGTTTCTCGACGAAATCGGGGATATGCCCATGAGTCTGCAAACCAAGCTGCTGCGGGTGATCCAGGACAGGAAAATCCGCCGCGTGGGCGAGGCGGTGAACCGCCCGGTGGACGTGCGCATTGTCTCCGCCACCAACCAGCCCCTGGAGCAAATGCTGAAAGACAAGAGCTTCCGGGAAGACCTGTACTACCGCCTGAACGTGATTCCCATCAACCTCCCGCCCCTGCGGGAGCGCAGGGAGGACATCCCGCTGCTGGCCAACGCTTTTCTGGACAAATATTCGCTGGATGGCCAGCCGCCCAAGCGGGTTTCCAAGGAGGCCATGAAGCTGCTGATGCAAAACACCTGGCGCGGCAACGTGCGCGAGCTGGAGAACGTCATCGAACGCGCCTGCGTGCTCTCCACCAACGAGGAGTTGAAGCCGGAGGATTTCGACATCAACGCCCCGGCCCTGGAAAGGGAAGGCATTCTTTCGGCCCTCACCGAGGATTACCCCTCCCTGGAGGATATCGAACGCTACTACATAGGGCGGGTGTTGGAGCACACCCACTACCACAAGGAAAAGACGGCGGGCATTCTGGGCATCAACCGGCGCACCCTGCTGCGCAAGGAAAAAGTCTACGGCATCCAGTCAGCCAAGTGACCCCCGCCGCCAGGCGTG
Organism: uncultured bacterium; assembly: GCA_965369935.1. Lineage (GTDB taxonomy): Bacteria > SAR324 > SAR324 > SAR324 > JACQKK01 > JAPUIH01. The sequence continues at coordinate 4,677 of CBDUSX010000056.1, read as the reverse complement.
GGCGGACGGTGTGGAGGCGCATGGACAGGCCTCCGGACTCCATGCTATGGGGAAAATAACTTTTCCGATATTTTTCTACAGCATGCCGGAGTCCCGGCGGCGTCTCTGAGAGCCATTCTCTTTCCACGGGCGGAAGATGAGCACTGACATCAATTTGCCGGAGCGGTTCAACGTAGCCGATTACTACATTCTCCCCAATTTGAAGCCGGAGCGCGCCGAGCGGCCCTACATGCTGTGCGGGGACGACGTGCTGACTTTCCGCCAACTCCACGAGGGCTCCAACCAGGTGGGCAATGCGCTGAAGAAGCTGGGGGTGGAGCCGGAGCAGCGCGTGATGCTGCTGATGCTGGAAAGCCTCTCCTTTCCGATCTGCTTCTGGGGGGCCCTCCGCATCGGCGCGGTGGCCGTACCGGTGAACACGCTGCTGACGCCCAACGATTATCTGTATTTCCTCAACGACAGCCGGGCCAAGGTGCTGATCGTGGACGCCCAGCTCTGGCCGCAGATCGAGCCCATCGCCGGAGAGCTCAGGCATCAGCGCCATATCGTCATCGCCAACGGCGTGGTGGAGGGCAAGCCGTCCCTGGATGAACTGATCGCGGAGGAAAGCAAGGAGCTGGAGGTGGAGATGATGACGCCGGACGAGCAGGCGTTCTGGCTCTACACCTCGGGCAGCACGGGCCCGCCCAAGGCCGCCGTGCACCTGCATCACGACATGGTGTATTGCACCGAGCTGTTCGCCGAACCCGTGCTGGGCCTGCGCGAGGACGACCTTGGTTTTTCCGCGGCCAAGTTCTTTTTCGCCTACGGACTGGGCAACAGCCTGTATTTTCCCTTGGTGGCCGGGGGCTCGGCGGTGATCCAGCCGGGCCGCCCCACGCCCGAGTTGATCTTCGAGACCTTGGCGCGCTACCGCCCCACTATATTTTATGGGGTGCCCACCCTGTTCAACGGCATGCTCAATCTTTACGAGGCATGGCTGGCCGGCAAGGACGCGCCCGAAGAGTTGCCCCGGCTGGACCATCTCCGCTTCGCCGTGTCCGCGGGTGAATCCCTGCCGCCGGAGGTGTACCAGCGCTGGAAAAAGCACTTCGGCTGCGAAATCCTGGACGGCATCGGCTCCACGGAGATGCTGCACATCTTCGTTTCCAACCGGGTGGGAGACGTGCGGCCCGGCAGCACGGGCAAGGTGGTGCCCGGCTACGAGGCCCGCCTGGTGGACGAGCATGGGGCCGACGTGCCCGACGGGGAGGTGGGGGCGCTGCTGGTGAAGGGGGATTCCGCCGCACCCTTCTACTGGAACAAGCACGAGAAGTCCAAGGCCACCATGCTGGGCGAATGGATGGTGACCGGCGATCAGTTCCATCGCGACGGAGACGGTTTCTACTGGTACCACGGCCGCAACGACGACATGATGAAGGTCAGCGGCTCCTGGGTGTCCCCCATCGAAGTGGAAAACGCCCTCCTCTCCCATGAGGCGGTGGCCGAGTGCGCCGTGGTGGGGCAGGCCGACGAGGCGGGGCTGACCAAGGCCAAGGCATTCGTGGTGCTGCGGGAAGGACGCTCCGGCTCGGAAGCGCTGGGCGAAGAGCTGAGCCGCCACGTGGCCGAAAAAATCGCCGGGTTCAAGGTGCCCCAATGGGTGGAGTTCGCCGCCGACCTGCCCAAGACGGCCACGGGCAAAATCCGGCGCTTTGAGTTACGGGGCTAGGCAATGTGCCCATGCGCGGCTTGGCAACCGGTGGCGGGCGGGTTAGACTGTGCCGCTCGCTGCATCAGGAACGGCATGAAATTTCAAACCCTTGGCCGGCCATCCCCGTGCTTACTGAAAACCTGACCCGCCTGCTGGGGCGCGAGGCGGAATTGCTGCCCGTCCCTCTCGAAACGGCTTATCCCCACCGCATCCTGATCAAGGAGGCGATCAAGGGCCTGATCGGCGTGGTGGGCAGTTTCGTGATCGTATTCGTGTTCAAGCCCACCCCTTACATCGGCTGGCCCGTGGCGGCGGCGGGGCTGTTGTTTCTCATGTACCTGGGCCAGCAGGTCTCGCGATACTTTTTGCGGCTGCACGTGGACGATACGGGCCTGATCCAAGATCTGCCCGGCCTGCGCAAGGCCATCCGCTGGAGCGAGTTGAAGGACATGCGCCTCAACTTCTATCCCCAGAGCAAGGGCGCCTCCCAGGGAATGCTGGTGCTGATCCTGAAAGACGGCAGGAGCCGCATCAAGCTGGACTCCACCGTGGATCATTTTCCCACCGTGCTTTCCCGCGCGGCGGAGGCCGCCCGGAAATCGGGCTTCGCTCTCCATCCCACCACCGAGGAAAATCTGGAGCAGCTCGGGCTTTAGTCCAGCCATGCTCCCGCAGAGCTTCTAGCGCCGCCTGGCCAGATTCCTGGGACGGAGTTTCCTTGGCCCCAGTTTTTTAGGAAAGAGCGGATCGAGCATGCGCGTCTCCCCGTGCTGCATCAGGAAGAACCGCTCCGGCGGGATGCCGGCGGCCTGGAGGGAGCGGGCCAGCAGGCGGGGCGGCTCGCCGGGAAGCTCGTCGGTCATGTCGAAGGTGCCCCAGTGCATGGCCACCGAATAACGGGAGCCCAGGTCCTGATGCACCTGCACGGCTTCCTCCGGGTTGACGTGCATGGCGCGCATGAACCAGCGCGGGGCGTAGGAGCCGATGGGGATGGCGGTCAGGTCCATGGGGCCCAGCTTCCTGCGGATGTCCGCGAAATCCCGCGAGTACCCCGTGTCGCCCAGGAAACCGAACTTGAAGCCGCCCGCATCCACGACCCACCCGCTCCACAGGGTCTCGTCCCTGTCGAACAGGCTCCTTGCGCTGAAATGCTGGGTGGGCACGGACTGAATTCTCACGCCGAGAAACTGCACGCTCTCCCACCAGTCCAACTCCACCACGTTGCTGATGCCCTGATCGGCAAACCAGGCCTTCAGCCCCAGGGGCACGAAGAAGCGCGGGCCGCTTCCGCCGGCGTGGTGGGAGGCCAGGAAGCGCACCGACTCCAGGTCCAAATGGTCGTAGTGGTTGTGGGATATCAGCACCACGTCAATGGGTGGCAGATTCTCCCGCGCAATGCCCGGCGCCATATTGCGCTTGGGCCCCGCCCAGGACACCGGCGAGGCGCGCTCGGAAAACTGGGGATCGGTGATGATGTTCACCCCTTTCAATTGCAGGAGCAGGGTCGCATGCCCGATCCAGGTCAGGGTGGAGGAGCTGCGGTTGCCTTGCAGAAACGCCGGATCGTTTTCGGCTTGCGGAAACTTGTAGGAGTCATCCGTGCGGTCCGGATACCGGCCCAGCAGGCGGTCCCAGCGCCAGATCCAAAAGTCCAGCCGGCCCCGCTGCTCATGGGGATAGTTGTTGCGGAATCCGCCGGCGATGTGGTGGGGCTTGTCCGGGTGCGCCGTGAACGTCTGGCAGGAACCGCCCCACAGCAGCAGTGCGGCCAGCAGCGCGAATCCCGCGCCATGGCCGGCAGGCCGGGGAACTCCGCGGGCAGGCCGGGGAGTTGCGCGGGCCGGCGGGGGGTCTGCGCAGGCAAGCCGGCCGGGCGGTAGCCTCGTGGGCGGTGGCCCCGTGTGCGGGGTAGAGGATTGCATGGGGCGGGGCGGCGGACGTCTCAATGCTTCATCCGCTCGGCCAGGTCGGCCTCCAGCAATTCGGCCGAATAGCCTTCCTTTGCGCGCACGGCGAAGTACAGAATCACGTTGGTGGTAAATGCCAGGGGCAGGGTCACCGAAACGATCGCCGCGCCCAGCAAGGGCAGGAAGGGGCCGGGGCCGATGACCAGTTGGATGATCAGGGGCAGGATGCCGGAAATCAGGATCACGAACCCGAACACGGCCATGCCCTTGGGCAACTCCTCGCGCATCATGGCGACAGAACGGCCGATGGCCTGGAGGGGCGGACGGGATTCCAGCACGATGACGGGGACGGTCAGCGACAGATAGCTCCCCAACACCAGAGCGGGAAGGAAGCTCATGATCATCGCCAGGCCAGGGCCGAGGATCAGGGCGGACATGAAGAAGACCACCCCGAAGGCGGTCGAAATCATAATAACGGCGATCACGTAGGCCAGCACCACCCAGATCAGCCTGTTCCTGAAGGTGAGGACATAGGTCTGGAGCACGGTGGGGGGAAAGCCCAGCGCCGCGCCCGCCACCGCCGCCGTGATGGCCGAAAACGCGACGGCGTTCATCACCGCGTTGGCCAGCGCCGTGGCGGCCATCAATTGAATCGCAGGCAGAATATTCATTTCGCCTGTCCCCGCTTCCACCTGAATTTCCGCCGGTTCGGGAAGCAACCCCCGCAGCCCATAGAGCAGAGCCAGCAGCACCACTTGCGAAACAGCGGAGATGATCACCAGCAGCGCCAGGTTCCGTTTAAACAGATGGAACGCGGTGGCGATGATTTCCGCCGTCGGCATGGGCTCGATTTTGGGTGTTTGCATGGGTGGCAGGTCTCTCGGTTAAACAGGGTCTATTCGTTCCGGGCCGCGCGGCCTGAACTCGTTGCGTTCGATCTTACCGGTGCTGGTGAGGGGGAAATCCCCCGGAAATTCGAGCTGCCGTTCGCGCATGCCGCTCAACGCCCGTTCCGGCCGCCCGCGGGGTGGCCATGGAGGCAGGGCCGCGTCCGGTTATTCCTCCTCATCCTGCTGC
>CBDUSX010000055.1:0-13776 GCA_965369935.1 uncultured bacterium | reverse complement strand
CGGAGGTGGGCTTTCTGCTGACCTTCCTGCTGCTCAGCCCGCGCGGGGCGCACCTCAAATAGAAGATAGAAAAGCGAATGTTCGAAAAAACCGGTAGCGATGCACCCGTAAAATTATTCGAATGTCAATTGCACGACTTCTGGGAGGGGTTCAGTAAAAACTATTCGAGCGAAGTCCCTACTATTTTCGATCATCTCGAAATTTACGGTCCCTGTCCCGCTCGCGCTGCAAGTAAATTCCTCATCATCGAGCGGAGAATCAAAGGTAATCGTGAATTCAGAAATTCCATTATCGGTCACGGATACAACGTTGTAACTATCTGTAATCTCGACAATATTTTTTGGTTTGAATTTCACAAAGGTTTTCATAGCTGGATCGTAACGGGTCTGTGGAGAATGAATGGAGGCTGTTTGCGTACCATCAAAATTATTGGTGATGGTTACGGACACCTCTAATTTTGATAGGCCATTCCTCGATTCCTGAGGTTGAGATAGACTGTTTGGTTCAGTTTGTCGAGTATGCCTTCGAATAGTCAATAAAATTGCAAACCCGCAAAGAATTAATACGGGCGACAACCACAGCGAGGTATTTTCAACAAAATCAATCACTGCCTTCTGCCAGCTCGGGTCTTTAATTTTTTCTGAGATGTACTCGACGTCCCTGATCCTTCCAACTACCCAAAATATCGCGCCGATAACTACAACAGCAATTCCCCACTTGCTCCCACGAAATACCTTAAAAAGATTCGCCATGCGGCGATGATATTCATCCTCTTTCTCTGCGTCAAAAAAATATTTCGATTATGGGTCTCGTCTCAATCGCCGCACGACCCCCAAATGATGGGCAGCAAGCGCGATCTCCGATACGAAGGGCCTCCATCACCGCTGGCCGGCGGGCAGCACGGCCCCGTAATGGAGCACCAGCTGGGGCGACCCGCGGTATCTCTTCACGAATCCGTCCATCACCACCAGGGCGTGGGGCGGCCATCGGTCCACGTCCAGCTTGCGGTTCACGCGTCCCGAGACGAACACGGTCAGCGTTCCGTATTTCCGGCTGCCGGGGAACAGCAGCTTGCGCGCGCCCTTGCGCAGGAATACCCGCTTCACGATCCGGCCCTTCAGCCGCACGAATTTGCCCACCCGCCGCTCCAGGTGGATGGCACCGACCGGGCGCAGGCCCTTCAGGAGCAGGTCATTGCCCGCCGCGCGGGGTGTCTTGCCCTCTTTGCGCAGCCGCTTCAGATAGGCCTTGCGGGAAGAGACGGTGGACCAGATGCCCCGCCGGGCGGCGAAGGCCGCGCCTTCCACCCCGGCAAACAGATCGTAGTCGGGGGGAAACTTGAAGCGCGTGTCGAAATAGGAGTGGCCCCGGCGGATCAGTTCCAGACTGACGTTCGTTTTTCCGGCATGCACCAGGGCCAGGGCGCGGCCGTAGTTGTCGTACTTTCGCGCCGGGTTGAATTCGAGGACGATGGGCAGGCGCGCCAGAGCGGATTCCAGAAATGCGCGGGCCGGCAGGCCGAACTTCAGGTTCCGCCCCTTACGCGCATTGCCCAACTCCGGGGTGTCCACGTAGAGCAGGCGCACCCTTTCCTGGGGAAGGTCCAGCCGTCCGTTGCCGTCCAGGTCCGCCTCGAAGGTGTCCCCGTCGTTCACGTGGGTGGGCGGGCTGTGAAGGGTGAGGGTCTCCGCCGCCGCCGACGGCCAGGGCGCGGTGCACCAGACCGCCGCCACGATCAATGCCGGCACACACCCCGCCGGGAGGGCGCGAGCCAAGCCCATGGAAGGGGCGCGCGGGGTTTTGAGGATGGTACTTTCCATGACCTGCGCTCAATGAATCTCTGATTCGCGGCGGTTAGCCTTGCCCGAAAGGCTATGAACGGCCGTATGGCGCCGCCGCCATTTATAAAATAGGTAAACAAATATTCTCCTTTTGTCAACCCATTGGCGGTGGAATGGTTTCGCCTGTATGGAATTGATGCTGTTGGTGGTATAATAATCGTTGAGATTGTCTTCCGTTCGGGGCATCCTCATTTGTTTTTGACCGTCATGCGGCTCCCGGCGGAATTCATACCCGTGGTGACATGCGGGAGCCCAAGGTACACGATTCACGAAATGACCGGCCATTGGATCAATCTGCCGGTGCCGGAAGCGGGCGCCGGCGCTACCCCGGAAAATCGTTGAGCAGTAGGCCCGGCCGCGCTTCGCGGTCTCCGGCGTACCTGGAAGGCAGCGGCGCGTAGACCCGCGGGAGCGGAGCGCCGGAGTTCCACATAAATTCGATATTCGTCCAGTCCAAGGAAAAAGCATGTTCGATCCCGTCAACTTCAACAACCTCCAGCTTCGCAACCGGATCGCATTTTCCCCGTTTCTGGAGAACCAGGCCAACAGGGACGGCTCGGTATCCACGGCCATACAAGACTATTATCTCAGCATCGCCCGGGAAGGGGCGGGCATTTTGATTTTGGAATCGGCCTATGTGGCCCGGCAGGGGCGCGCCCACGTGAACCAATTGGGTATTTCCGCGGAATTCCATACGGAGAGCTTCGCCAAGCTGATCGAAAGCATTCACAAGGAAGGCGGAGCGGTCGGCGTGAAGTTGTCCCACGCCGGGGCAAAAACATCCGAGGCGATCTGCGGCGAGCAGCCGGTGGGGCCGTCCATTCTCAATTTCGGCAAGGATTTCGACACCAGCAGGGAGTTCGACGACGGGGACGTGGAGGAAATCACCCTGTTCTTCGTCCATGCGGCCGAACGGGCGGAGGAGGCGGGCGCGGACTTTATTGAAATCAACGGCGGGCAGCAGTATCTGCTGGACCAGTGCCTTTCCACCCGCTTCAACAACCGATACGACGCCTATGGCGGCGCCATAGACGCGCGCATGCACCTGAGCAAGGAAATCATCAAGGCCATCAAGTCCCGCATTTCGCCCATGATTCCGGTGTCCTACGTGTTTTCCATTCACGACAAGCTGGAGGACGGTTTTGGGGAGGACGATCTGAAGGGCCTCATCAAGGCGCTGTCTTCCGTCAAGGTGGACCTGATGCATCCGGTCACCGTCCACGTGCTCAACAAGTTCTTCGACGCGGAGGAAACCCTGGTGGAACTGGTGGGACGGAGCAGCAAGGTTCCCATCATCGCCGAGGGAAACATCAAGTCCCCCCAGATTTTGAAAGAGGCCATGTCCCTCAAGAAGGCGCAAATCTTCACCCTGGACAAGGCCCTGTTCTCCCGCCCCAACTGGTACTCCTTCCTGCAGCGGAAAATAGCACCGCAATAGGCCGGGTTGCGGCGTCCGCCGCATACCCCCCGTGCCCGCCCCGCCGCCTGTTCGCCGGCCCTTTACTTAGGCGGTGGTGTTCGCTATGCTCTCACACATTTCCAGCGGAGCGACACGATCCCGGAGCCCCGAAATCCGCCCGGTGCCCGCCGGGTAAGCTGCCGAGCGCATTGCAGGAAATAATTTGCAGGCGGTGAGCATTGCGGTAATGAATCGGGGCGCGGGCCGGCGGGTGCGAACCTGCGCCAATTCTCCCTGGCTCCCGCCCGGCACGGGCGGGGCGCGCGCTGAGCGGGGACTCAGTGGCGAAACCGGAAAAAGCATTCCAGCAGAAACTCCAGGAGAACGACCCATGGCGAACTATGCGATCGGATTGATTGCTCACGGAGGAGCAGGCAAGACGTCCCTTGCCGAATCCATCCTATTCCGCGCCGGAGCGATCGATAAACCAGGCTCCGTGGATGCGGGAACCAGCGTGATGGACTGGGAGGTGGAGGAAAAGGAGCGCAAGACCAGCATTCATTCCGACCTGGGCTATTTCCAGTGGGAAGGGCATCAGGTGGATATTATAGACACCCCCGGCTCCATGAACTTCATCGGGAGCACGGTGGCCGCGCTGCGGGTGGTGGACGGTGCGGTGATGATTTCCAGCGCCGAGCCGGGCGTGCAGAGCCAGACCGAACTGCTGTGGGAATACATGGACCAGACGGCTCTGCCCCGCATCATGGTGATCAATAAGATGGATCGGGAGCAGGCGAATTTCCGCTCCCGGCTGGACACCCTCAACGAAATTTTCGGCAGCCGGCTGGTGCCCGTCAACTTTCCCATGGGGCAGGCCGAAGGCTTCAAGGGCGTGGTGGACGTGATGGAAATGTGCGCCTACGACTACAGCAACCCCGACAGTCCGCAAAAAGTGGACATCCCCGCAGAACTGCAGGCGGAAGCGGAGGAATTCCGGGCCAGGCTCATGGAAGGCGCGGCGGAAGGGGACGACGAGCTGCTGGAAAAATACCTGGAAACCGAATCCCTGGAGCCCGACGAGATCCGCAGGGGCCTGAAGGAAGCCACCCAGGCGGGCAAGATGGTGCCCGTGCTTTGCTGCGCGGCGACGGGAAACATTGGCACCAACCTGATCCTGGACGCGGTGGTGAACCTGCTGCCGGACACCCAGGCCCGCGCCGCCGCCCGGCGGGCGGAAGATTCGGCTCCGGAAGGCTACGTGCCGGACACTCAGGAGAATCCGGATTTTGCCGCGCAGGTTTTCAAGACCAAAATTGACCACTATGCCGGCAAGCTGAGCATCGTGCGGGTGCGCTCCGGCGAGGTCAAGGCGGGCGAGGATGTGTTCAATACCACCAGCGACAATTCGGAGCGCCCGGCCCATCTGTTCAAGCTTTTGGGCAAGGAGCAAAAGGAGGTCAAGGTGCTTCAGGCGGGCGAGCTGGGGGCGCTGCCCAAGCTCAGCCACACCGCCACGGGCCATACCCTGAGCAACGCCAAGCACAAGGTGGAGTTCGCGCCCATCAACTTTCCGGAGCCCGTGCTCTCCCAGGCCCTCAAGCTTCCCGGGAAAGGCGAGGAGGAAAAGCTGGCCACCGCCCTGCACCGCATGATGGACGAGGATTCCACCCTGAGTTTCCGCCATTCCCAGGAAACGAGCGACATGCTGGTCAGCGGCATGGGCCAGATCCACCTGGACATGGTGCTGGAGCGGCTGAAGCGGGAGTTCGGCATCACCGCGGGATTCGAGGCGCCGCTGGTGCCCTACCGGGAAACCATCCGTGCGGCATCCAAGGCCCAGGGCAAGTACAAGAAACAGACCGGGGGCCGCGGACAGTACGGCGACTGCTGGCTGGAGCTCAAGCCCCAGCGCAACGAGGAGAGCCTGGTGTTCAACAACGCCATCGTGGGCGGCGCCATCCCCCGGCAATACATTCCCGCGGTGGAAAAGGGGGTGGTGGAGGCGATGCACAAGGGGGTCATCGCCGGCTATCCGGTGATCGGCATTGACGCCACCGTGTACGACGGCAGCTTTCACGACGTGGACTCCTCCGAAATGGCCTTCAAGGTGGCGGGCTCCATGGCCTTCAAGAAAGCGATGGGAGACGCCAGGCCGGTGCTGCTGGAGCCCATTATGGAACTGAAGATTTTCGTCAACCCCGACTACACCGGGGATGTGATGGGGGACATCAACTCCCGCCGCGGCAAGGTGCTGGGAATGGACAGCAAGGGCCGCAACCAGGTGGTGCGCGCCGAGGTGCCCATGGGAGAGGCGCTGAGCTATGCCATAGAATTGCGGGCCATGACTTCAGGCCAGGGCGTGTTCACCCAGAAATTCATCCGGTACGACGAGGTGCCCGGGCCGATCGCGGACAAGCTCGTCAAATCGCGCACGGCCGCGGCGGCGGAATAGCCGTCCGTGAATGCAGGCTACAGCGGGGGCGCCGCGCTCCTCAGCAACGCGGAGTCCTCGGTTTTCAGAGACACGGATCAGAGCCTTAGAAAAGCCGCATCCCTGAGAAGCCCCGCGTAGAGGGGCGTCTCGAAGGGTGCGGCGCCCCGAACCGTGCTCTCGGACAGAGTCTAGGGAGAGTATTCCTCGCCGGCCAGCAGGGCTTCCCGGCGTGCCTGTTCGGCCTTCTGGCGCAGTTCCAGATCGCTCAGCCGGTTCTGGTATTCCCGAATTTCCCGGTAGGCAAAATTCACCATGTCCCGCTTCCGCAGTTGGGTGCCCACCGAGGTCATCAGGTTGAGGTACTCGATCCGCTGTTGGAGGGAATCGATCGCGTCGGGGACGCGCCGCCAGTAGCGGTAGGCGGTATGGAGCAGCTTATGCGCTTCCTTGCTGTTCCTGTCCTTGATGTAGTTTGCGGCCAAGTCGGAAACCAGCTTTGTCACCATGCGCGGGCCCAACAGCCGCACGGCCAACGCCCGCTGATACCACAGGTTGGCGATGCCGCGCATGGCCTGGACGGCCTTGCGGATCTGGGCGGGGCTGGGCTCGCGGATGCGCGGGATGGCCGCCCCCCGCTGGGCGTAGTCGCGGTTGTAGCGGTCAATGAAGTTTCTCAGCTTGCGGGCGTCCCGGAATTGACCGGGCCCATCCTCCGCGTAATCGATCAGGCTCTGGAATATTTCGGCGATCTTGATGAACACCCGCCCGCGCGGCAGATCGGCGTCCCGAGGCACGCGGGGGTAGCGGCCCAGCAGGTACTGGTATTGCACCAGGGCGTCGAAGTAGCTGCTCTGGCGGATCAGCAGATTGCCCAGCTCCAGCCGGGCGTCGGTGTCCAGCGGCGAAAAGTGCAGCTTTCTCATGGTGTCGAATATCGGCTTCTCCTGCTCCACGTAGATCCTGAACTGGGCGGGGGAATGGGCGGACAGGTCGTGAAACAACCCGAACACGAGCGCCTCCGCGTCGGCGTGGATGGAGTAGGGTGAGTACTGCACGATCATCCGCGCAAATTCCGCCGTCTTGAAAATCAGGAACAGCTGCTTGTCGGGGTCCGCCTCTTTGCGCGCCTGTTGCAGCAGGAAGACGGTGTAGAATTTGAGAACGCCAATCAACCCTGCGCGATCCACCCGGCTGTGGTAAAAATCCACTGAGGTCTTAAGCGGGTCTTCGTGCCAGTACTCGACAGGATTGTCCACCCGTGCGCCCACCACTTCCATGATGGACACCTTGGGCGCCCTTTCCATGCGGATCATGTTCCACAGGAAACTGCTGTACTTGTCCCGTTCCTGGCGCTCCAGGCGCTGGGTGACCCTGCGGAAATCGGTTTCCACCCGCATGTGGCGCAGCAACACCGCCCCTCGCGATGGCTGCCGCGGCGCTTGTTCCGGCTGGATTTCGGTCATTTCTGGAATTCCCGGCAGGAAGAGGGAGGGGAGAGTGATTCAGCGGATGCTGTGCGTGGAATTATGATTTGACCCTCCCCAATGCAGCCTATAATTTAATCAGAACGCCACGATGGGTAGCGTATCATTTTAGGATTCGTCATGCTGAGCGTAGCGAAAATCTTCTTCCCGGCGTCCAGGGGAACCCGCCGAGGAACGTACGGAATTTGGTGAATATAGGGAGATGCTTCGCTGCGCCCGGCATAACGAGAGTTGGCCGAATGGCGCTTGAAAACATCGAATTTATACACCATCCTACAATGATTGGCCTTTTCGCGAGATATTGGCTAGATTACGTTACAAAAATATGCCGATAAGGTAAGCCTTGGCGGCAATATTATCAATCGCCGCTGTTGCTCGCTTTGCCGTTATGAAGTTCGAAACCACGTATTCAGTACTGCCCATACGCTCTAAGCGGGAACTGTGTGCCCTGGCGAAAAAGGTGTTCCAGGGACAGGGTTCCATGCTGCGACTCGGTGTGGACAAGACAAAGCTGCACAATTTCATAGAAGTTGTGGCGGAACGGTACCTGGACAATCCGTATCACAATTTCCAGCACGCCGTGGACACGCTGTATACGATGGCATGGATGCTCGATCTCCCCGCTTTCAAGAAAAATCTGCCGGATTCTTACAAATTCCTGCTGCTCATTGTCGCGCTGGTGCACGACGTGGAGCACCCCGGGCATGACAACCAGTGGGAAGTCAAAACCCACTCCCCCCTGGCGCAGAAATACAACAACATGTCCGTAATCGAAAACCACTCCCTTTCCGTCACCAAGGAAATGCTGGCAGGGGAGAAGTGTGACGTGTTTGCCGGCATCAAGGGATTCAACCGGGAGAAAACCTACAAGCTTCTCGACCAGCTGATCCTGTGCACGGATTTTTCCTGGCACAAGGTCTTTCTGGACGAATTGGCCGAAGGCTTCTCCAGAAACCAGTTCGATTTCAAGGACGAGGAATTCCTCTCCCTCATTTCCCGCACCCTGATCAAAGCCGCGGACATCTCCAATACCGCCAAGCCGTTCCGCCAGGCGAAAATCTGGGGCCAGCGCGTGATGAACGAATTCTGGGCCCAGGGCAAAATGGAAAAGAAATTCAATCTGCCGGTCGGGCCCCTCAACGATCCGGAAAAATCGGAGTTCAACCTGGCCCAGGCAGGGTTCATCAAGTTCGCCGCCTACGAGTTGTTCATGCTGCTGAGCCGGGTGGAAAAAAAGACGGAGGACATGGTGCAGGCGCTTGTCGCCAACCAGGACGAATACGAGCGCCTTGCGAGGCGGGCTCAGGCGGGCTCAGTCAAATAGGGTCATCTGTTCGCTGTCCACCATGGGCGGCGCTTCCAGCGTCCAGTTCAGGGCCACGGTCTTGATTCCCGAACGGCTGTCGTAGGACAGCTCCTTCTTGTTCAGGGCGTATTCGAACAACTGCCGCGTCACTTCCACGTCCTGCTTGCAGTACTCGATAATCATGTCTATCCGTCCGTCCTTGTACCAGGCCAGGGCCTGCATGCCGTCGGCCGATTTTCCGCTTTGCAGGGTCGGCCGGGCGAGGGAATCCAGCTTGATGCGGTGACCCAACACTTTCTTGATCTCGGTGAGCATATCGAAGTGGGTCAGTCCCACCAATTCCACGTACAGCTGATGCCGCGCCTCCGGGGTGGATTGGCTGCCCGCCAGCACGCGCAGGTCGAACTCGACGTGGTTGAAGCCCACGATCACCTGGCCCTGATGCAGGTGCGAGATCAGCGCCGGCACCTGATTTTCCAGATAGACGTGGAACTGCTCGTCATGGGAATCCCAGATCACGCCCACGGACATGCCCATGTCCATGACGTTTCCCCAGCCGCCCACCTCATCGGCGGAATACTTGGTTTCCAGGTCGAAGTAGAGAATTCGCGACATCCGTGTCCGTGGGAAGAAGGGTTGCGGCAGGTGTCCTTTCCTGCCATCCCTGGAGGGCTGGTCCGTGAAGGACCAGGTTCTTGCATGGAGTTCCGCAATCTGCCGCCGGGGAGCGCCTCTGTTCCCCAGGGTTCCAGGCGAATATACTGGACGTGATGGATTATTACAACCTTCTCGGCGTCGAGCCCACCGCCCATCCGGAGGAAATCCGGATGGCCTTCCGGCGTTTGGCCAAACGCGCCCACCCGGACGCCCATCCCCGCTTGTCCGGCCCCGAACTGGAGGCCATGCAGCGCCGCTTCATCCTGCTCGCCCAGGCCTACGAGACCCTGATAGATCCCGGGCGCCGCGCGGCATACGACCGCAAACGCCCCACCGCCGGAGCCCGCGCCCGGAAATCGGGCCCGGCTTCGGCCGCGGGCACCGGCCGCGGGCCCCGCACGGCCCGCAAGCCCCGCACGGCGCGCCCTCCCCCTCCGCCCCCGGGCGGCGAGGAGCCGGATTTGGAGAGCCTGAAGCGCGAAGTGCAGGAATTGCTCGACAAGTTCGGGTTGGACATGCGCCAGCAGTTCACGGAAATGATGGACAAAATGCTCGGCTGGGCCCTGTCCATATTCATGGAGGTGGTGCAGGCCCTGGATGCCAGGGGAAGGGAGCCCTCCGGGGACGGCGCGGCAGAACACACAGGGCGGGCGCGGCCGGGCCGCAAGGAGACGACGGGCGCGGCGGAGAGCGGACAACACGGCCCTACCGCCCGCACTGCCCCGCAACGGGGTCCATCCCCCGCGCCGGAGCCGGACCTGGAAGAGGAATTGGCGGCGCTGAAAAAACAGGTGCGCGCGAACAAGGGCCGGGCGCGGGGCCACTCGCCTTCAAGGGAATCCGTGGAAGAAGCGCTACAGCGAATCAAGGACAGCAAAAAATCCTGAAGTGTCCTCCGCCCGCCCCGGCGCGTGAGGGCTCCAACCGGCCCGAAGCACCCCGCTCATTGGTTGGCCGCGGAAGTTTGAGATGCAAGGTGCGGATTGAAGTCCAGCCGGGTGACCTTGCCGGATTGCTCCAGGCGCAGCACGATTTTCCGGGAATGCCAGTCCGGCACGATCCGCAGCTTGCCCTTGCCGCGGGGCAGGGAAATGACCTCGTCCCTGTGGAAGTGGCCCACGAAAAAGCCGTCCAGATCGCCCATCACGGCCTGCGCGAAGGCCTGAATTTCGCCGATCGGGTATTGCACCTTGATGTCCATGTTGGTGTGGGCCATGGCGCGCTCCAGCCTGTGGGCGATGGAGCGGGCCAGCCGCCCCGGCATGAGCCGGAAGATCGTCTCGAACCATCGGCTGTGGGCAATTCTGCGCCATTTCAGGTGCCGCCGGTCCTTGCGGTTGACCACGTCGCCGTGGGTCATGCCCCAGCGGCGGGAGCCCCAGCGGAGGGTGCAGGCCCCGTGGATGATGTGGTCGAAGGGCAGTTGCTGCCGTGCGGTTTCTTCGGGGCCGCGGGGCAGGAGAAATTCCCGGTTTCCCGCCACGAACAGGATGGACACCCCCGCCGCGCGCAGGTTTTCGAAACCCGCCAGAATTTCGCGCATGTGCCGGTCCCAATACTTGGGCACGGCCAGCCAGACCTTGAACAGGTCCCCCAGAAACACCACCATCCGGGCATTCGGAAGGGATTCCAGCATCTGGAAGAACTGCCCGGTGGGCGCGAGCACGTCCCCCAGATGCGAGTCGGCAATCAGATAAACCCAACCCTTGCCCGGCGCCAGTTCGATCTCCGGCGCTTCGTCCATCATTTTCCGCCAGTCGGGCATCCAGGGCTGCGTGGGTGGCATGGGATCGTCCGGATTCATGCAAGTTTGCGAAATTAAAAATTACAGAGCAGCAAGGGAGCGCGGCGCTCCCTGCTTGGCAGGGTCGCACACGCCGTGCCGCGTGGGCAATCCTCCGGCGCCAAACACGGCCGCACTTCATTCACCGCATGCTCCATGATAGATTAAATTATTGGAAGCTTCCTGAAAATCCACTCACCCGCGCCGCAGGGCGCGCGCCAGGCAGGCGGAGACCATGTCGAACCGGGACATCTACCAGGAAATCGAAAACCAGCTCAAGGCGGGCAAGCCGGTCGTGGAGGCCACGGTCATCCAGACCAGGGGCTCCACGCCCCGCGGGGAAGGCTCGCGCATGCTGGTGCGCTCCGACGGCAGCCTGAGCGGCACCATCGGCGGAGGCTGCGGGGAGGCGGGCGTGATCCAGAAAGCGCGCCTTTCCCTCCAGGACGGGCAAATCCGAGAGGACCTGGCCGACCTGACCGAGGACATTTCCACCGACAGCGAGGCGGTGTGCGGCGGCACCCTGCGCGTGTTCATCCAGCCCTGGCAGCCCAGCCGGGAAAGCATCGCCCTGGCCGAAACCCTGAAAGACCTGGCCGAAGGCAGCCGGGAGGTGATCGTCCATCAGATCGTGACGGAGGAAGCCGCCGCGGACGGCCAGCGGGGGCGGATCGTGATCCAGGACCGCACGGGCAAGCTGCTCACCCCGGCGCCGGAGGGGGCCGCCGAGCTGCCGGCCCTGCCCCAGACCAGGCACCATCAGTTGAAAAAAGTCGCGGGCCAGGAAATCTATACGGAACGCTGGCTGCCCGTCGCCACCCTGATCGTGATCGGCGCGGGGCACATCGCCGAACCGCTGGAGCAGATGGCCCGCATGTGCGGCTTTCGCACCGTGGTGGTGGACGACCGCACCCTGTTCGCCAACCGCCAGCGCTTTCCCGATGCCACCCAGGTGGTGTGCGGCCCCATCCTGGAGGTGGTGCGCCAGATCGAACTCAGCCCCCACACCTACATGGTGCTGGTCACGCGGGGTCACACCCTGGACATGGACGCCCTGCGGGTGGTCATTGACCGGGGGGAAAAGCTGGCCTATCTGGGCATGATCGGCAGCACGCGCCGCATCCGGGCGGTGTTTCAGTTGCTGGAAGAGCAGGGCTACGGCCGCAGCTGTTTCGAGCACGTCCATGCCCCCGTCGGGTTGGACATCGGGGCGGAAACGCCGGCGGAAATCGCCGTGTGCATCGTGGCGGAGATGGTGGCCATCATGCGCGGGGCCGGGGACGACACGCGGCCCCTGGTGAGCAAGCACGGCATCCACCCCGCCCTGCGCCCCCTGCCCGGCAAGGCCCGCAAGGCCGCGGGAAAGAAATAAAAGAGGAAAAATAACAGGGGAAAAAATAACTCCGGCGCCGGCGCCATTCTTCCGAATACCCAGCCGAAACCCGGCCCGCCTCAGCCCCCGATCTCCTTTTTGGTCCGGCGCAGTTCCTTTAGCAGTTCGCGCCGCTTGATTCCGCTCTCGCGTTTTACCAGCCGCTGCCGCTCCCTGGCAGCCACCATCAGCCGTTGCGCCCGGCGCAGTTCCTGGGCTTCGTGGCGGGCGATGCGCCTGAGGTCGGTGCTCAACTGGCGCTGGTACTTCTTCCACTCCTTGAGATTCCTGGGGCTCTGCGGGCCCTCCGCCGGGCGCGGTGGGCGCAGGCCGGGGATGTGGTAGTCCGGTGCCTGCGCATGCGCGCCCCGCTGATCCCGTTCCAGCTCGGTGGTGGAAAGGTGCCTGTCCAGGATGTGCCGTGCAATGCGGATTTGCGTGGCCGGCGCGGCGCGGCCTACGTAGCGCAGATGCCGGGCGGTCAGGCGGTTGCCGTCCTGCTGGGACAGGATGAAGCTGCGGGTCTCCGGCGTAATATGGGTGAGGGCCAGCAGGTTGGCCACAAAATCCCGCGTGCGGCCGATGGCCTGGCCCAGGTGGGATTGGGTGCAGTCCAGCTTTTCCTTCAGGCTGAGCAGGGCGTCGGCCATCTCCCAGGGGGTGAAATCCTCCTTGCGCAGCTTTTCCAGCACCCGGATTTCCTCTTTCAGAGAACCATCCAGCACCAGGCAGTCCACGGTCTTCCATCCCAGCCGCTTGGCGGCCAGATAGCGCCGGCCGCCTGAAATCAGCCCGTAACGCCCTTCCCGGCCAGTCTGTTTCACCAGCAGGGGGTCGCGCATGCCCGCATCGGCCAGGGCGCGGGCCATGTCCTCGATGCCGTTTTCGCCGTAAGTCTGCCTGGAGACGCCGCCGGGCGCGATAGCGGCCAGGGGCAATTTCTCGAGTTGCTTGAGTTCTTTTTTCTTCCGGCCCATGGATGGTGCGTCGAACGGGGTGGTGTAGGGTTATACGATCTCTCCCGCTACGATGTTCTCGCCGCGATGTTTCCGCCGTTCTTTAGCCGAAGGGGTTGGGGGCGATCACGATCAGCACCACCAGCCGCCCGGCGCCGGTGTTGACCACGCCGTGGGCCACGTCCGCCGGCACGTAGAGCAAGGCGCCCTGGGAGAGTTCCCGCTTTTCCCCGCCCACCTCGAATTCGCCGCTGCCCTCCACCACGTAATAGAGCTTGTCCGCGCCGCCGTGGGCGTGTACTTTCTGCGCCTGCCCCGGCTCGAAACAGTTCAGCCCGGACATCATGTGCGCGCTGCCGACCAGGTCCACCTTGGCCATCTTGTCGGGCTGAAAGGCGGCCTTTTCCTTCAAATCGAACAATTCCATCGAAGCCTCCAGGGTAATTTCGGGGAGCCGGGTCTTTTGCCCGCGTTCCTAAGGAACGAGGATGTCCCGAGCTTGCCGAAGGACATAGCGGGTGTCTCGCCTGTCCCGAGCGAAGAA
>CBDUSX010000054.1:0-13785 GCA_965369935.1 uncultured bacterium | reverse complement strand
CCGCCCCTGCCCCCGCGGAAACACCCCAGGCTTCCGCTCAAGCGGACGCAGCCGCCCCTGCCCCCGCGGAGGCCGCAGGAACGGAAAGGGAGCAGTCACAGGCTGTGGAAACGGCCCCCGCCGCCGGGGAAACCGCGGCGGTTGCGCGGGAGAGCCAAGCCCCGGGCGGCGCGGCGCCTGGCGTATCCGGCGGGACGCATATCGTCGAGCGCGGCGACACCCTGTGGGCCATTGCCGAAACGCGGTATGGCGACGCCCGGCTCTGGCCGCGGATATATCGGGCCAATCAGGAGCGCATACGCAACCCCGATCTCATCTACCCCGGAGCGCAAATCACCGTTCCGGCCCTACGGGAATAGCTTCCGCCTCGACGGCCGCCGGCCGGAGCGGGATAGCCGGGGGGTATGGTGCCGCCTATCGGGCTTAGCTGAGACTGGGGAAAGGATGAAGGCGCAGGGGAGCTAGCGGCGGGGCATCCGTGTTTTTATCCTTTACGTCACTTCAGCCAGTCCCACCACCAGTAGGTGTTGGCCTCCAGGGTGTCCAGGTAGAAGGTCTCGCCGGCTTCCTTGATTTTGGCGGCGCGGGGAATTTCGTCCCCCTCGTGCAGCAGGCGGTCGGCCGTGAGGAAGACGCCCATGATCACCCCGTGCTCCTGGATGGCCTGGTGGCTGTACAGAGAGCAGGTGGGCGCCATGGCGCAGCGGTTGCCGTCCACCGGGCTGATCACCTTGCGGTAAAAGCCCAGCAGCCCCTGGAACACCCCCGTGCCCGGCCCCGTGGGGGCGCCGCCCTTGACGGGCAGGTAGGCTTTGACAGGCCGGGTGCTCAAGGGGAGGCGCCGCGAGGAGCGGGGGCCCGGCGCCTTCATACGGTGGTTGACGTGGGCGCGCTCCAGGGCCGGATGGGCCAGGGGCCCCGCGCGCAGGCCCGGCAGGGCCAGGAAGCCGGCCAGCAGCAGCGCCCAGCCGAGCACGCGCGGGCTCATGGCCGCCCCTCCCGCACCGGCAGCTGGATGATCAACTCCCCCGGACGCACCAGCCCCAGCCGCTGGCGCGCCAGCAACTCGATGTAGGCCTCATCCTCGCGCAGGGCCCTGATTTCCCGCGCCAGTTCCGTCCGCCGCACGCTCAGTTCCGCGACTTCCCGGCTTAGGCGCCCGGCCTCTCCCTTGAGTTGGAAATAGGCGATCAGGCCCTGCTCTCCGATCAGGGAGATCAGGATCATGCCCATGCCGAAAATCAGCACGAATACCAGCAGGTAGCGCGGCAACCCGTCCAGCCAGCCGGTGGCTTCCTGCGGCGGACGCAACCAGCCCGACAGGCGCGCCGTGAGCGCGGCCAGGGATTTCAGCGGACCGGGGGGCTGGTTCATAGGGGCCTGGTTCGTTGCGGCCTGATTGATGGCGGCCCGATTCATGGGGGATTAGTGCCTGGGGTTGAGGGCGGCGCGGCCGGGATAGACCGCCTGCTCCCCCAGCTCCTCCTCGATGCGCAACAGCTGGTTGTATTTGGCCATGCGGTCGCTGCGGGAGGCGGAGCCGGTCTTGATCTGCCCGGCGTTGGTGGCCACGGCGATGTCGGCGATGGTGGCGTCCTCGGTCTCTCCGGAGCGGTGGGAGATGATGCTGGTGTAGCCGGCGGCCCGGGCCATCTCCACGGTGGCCAGGGTTTCGGAGAGCGTGCCGATCTGGTTGACCTTGATCAGGATGGAGTTGGCCACCCCTTCGGCGATGCCGCGGCCCAGGCGCTCCGTGTTGGTGACGAACAGGTCGTCTCCCACCAGTTGCATTTTGCCGCCCAGCACCTGCGACTGCCTGACCCAGCCCTCCCAGTCGTCCTCGTCCAGGCCGTCCTCGATGCTGACGATGGGGTACTTCCCCGCCAGCTCGTCATAGAAGGCGATCAGTTCCTCCGCCGATTTCCTGGGCGGGCTCTCCGCGGCCAGGGTGTAGGTGCCGTCTTTGTGAAATTCGCTGGCCGCCGTGTCCAGGGCGATGCCCACCTGCTCTCCCGGCTTGTAGCCCGCCTGCTCGATGGCGCGCATGATCAGTTCCAGGGCCTCCGCGTGGGTGGCCAGGTCCGGGGCGAAGCCGCCCTCGTCACCCACGTTGGTGTTGAGCCCCTTTTCCTTCAACACCGCGCGCAGGGCGTGAAAGGTTTCCACCCCCATGCGCAGGCCCTCCCGGAAGCTCTCCGCGCCGTAGGGCACCACCATGAATTCCTGGAAGTCCACGTTGTTGTCCGCGTGCTGCCCCCCGTTGATGATGTTCATCAGCGGCACAGGCAGGGTGCGGGCCGAAACGCCGCCCAAATAGCGGAACAGGGGCAGCCCGTGGGATTCCGACGCGGCCTTGGCGCAGGCCAGGGAGGTGCCCAGGATGGCGTTGGCGCCCAGCTTGCCCTTGTTGGGTGTGCCGTCCAGGGCGATCAGGGCGGCGTCCAGGGCCGGCTGATCGTGAGCCATCATTCCGATCAGCGCGGGCCTGATGGTCTCGTTGACGTGCCGCACCGCCTGCAGCACGCCCTTGCCCCCGAAGCGCCCGGGTTCCCCATCCCTCAACTCCACGGCCTCATGGCTGCCCGTGGACGCGCCGGAAGGCACCGCGGCGCGGCCCAGGGCGCCGTCCTCCAGTTGCACTTCCACTTCCACGGTGGGGTTGCCCCTGGAGTCCAGGATTTCCCTGGCGTGAACGGTTTCGATATTCATGGCAAGACGTGAGGGTTTGCGGATGATCGGGCGGCATTGCCAACTCGATTATTCGCAGAAATTGCCCCTCGCCGCAAATCCTAATATCGCCGCCTCCGCGGGCGATTTGGCGGCCCTCCCCGCCTTCCTCCAGGGGGCAGGCCCCGGCGCTGTTCCCGGGGTTCCGCCCATGGAACATTCTTTAACGTTGACTCGTTACTTCTCATAGCGGAGACAACCCTATATTGTATTTATGGGAGGGCGGAGACGAACCGGAAAGAAGAAGGCGGCTCAATTTTGTTCTAATGCCGTCCGATGCCGGCGCGGATTCACGCCGGGCAGTCCGGGCATCGCAGCCAGACATCAAGCAGTGAGGCTCCGCTGATACACATGCGCGCGCAAAACTCCGCTCAACAGCCAGTCTCCGAGGCCACCGGCGCATCCCCGCCTCCGGGCGGTCCGTCCCGCGCGCCTCCCGCCGGCACGGCAGCGGGCAAAGCCGCCGCCCTCGGCCATTTCTTCCGCTCCCTCACGGTCAAGAATCTCGGCATGTTCCTCGCCGTGTTTTTGATCGCCCTCGCGCCTCTGGTGCATTCCTACTGGAAGGACGTTCAGCAGAACCGCATCAACGTCTTGAGTGCACAGCTCGAGCTGATCGGCATGAAAAGCATCGGCGCCATCGAGGTGGCAGAATTCGCGCCCCTGGTGATCCCCGAGATGAACAAAACCGCGCTTCACAACGATCTCATCGCCAAGCTGCGGCGAATTCAGACGGACTTTCAGGTGGACAACGCCATCCTGATGCGGCGCGACGAGCAGGGGAAATTCAGCTTCATCGCCGACGGCAACGGGCAGTTTTCCATCAACCAGAAGGTGTTCATTCACGAGAAATTCCCCGAAACCTTCCGCGCCGCCACCCGGGCCTGGGAACTGGGCAAGCCCGCGCGCACGGGCCTGTTCGGCCTGGGCACCTATGAATATCTACAAGTCTACATGCCCATCCTGGACAACGGCGAGGTGGTGGCGGCGCTGATGCTCAACATGTTCGCCGAAGACGTGGACCAGGCCATCCGCGCCAAGACCGTGGCCCTGCTGGTGCTCACGGGGGTGCTGGCCCTGCTGGGCGCCGTGGGCTTTTGGTTTTTCTCCAACCGCATGCTCGCGCCCCTGTTGCGCCTGAAGGATGCGGCCCTGCGCATGGCGGAGGGGGATTTGGACGTGGACGTGCCGCCCATGAAGCGGCGCGACGAAGTGTCCGACCTCAATGAGAGCTTCCGCCAGATGGTGGGGGACCTCAGGCAAGGCCGCGAGGAGCGGCGACGCTACACCGCCGAGCTCGAGCGCACCCTGGCCCGGGTGCGGCTGATGGAAGATCTGGAAAAGAGCCTCACCAAGTTCGTGCCCAGGGAAGTCACCAACGCCCTGCAGGCGGACCCCGAAGCCCTGGAGCGCGGCAAGATCGAAAAAGACGTGACGGTGCTCTTTCTGGACATGCAGGACTCAGCCCTGCTGGCCGAATCCCTGGGACCCAGGAGCACCGTGCGCCTGATAGAGGTCTACTTCTCCGAATTCCTGGACTGCATCTACGAGAACCAGGGGGATATCACCGAAACCGCCGGCGACGGCCTGATGATGATCTTCCAGGAGGATGATCCCGGCAAGCACGCGGCCAACGCCGTGCGGGCCTCGCTGGCCATTCAGGCGACCACCCGGGACATCCAGGCCAGGCTCTCCGGGGCGAAAAACCGCATCATGATCAATATCGGCATCTGCTCGGGCAGCGCCCTGGTGGGCTTCACCAAGTTCGAGGCCATCTCCGGGACGCGGGTCACCTTTACCGCCAGCGGCCTCACCACCATCGTGGCCGCGCGGCTGGCCGATCTGGCGACCGGCGGCTCGGTGCTGATCGCCGAGGAGACAAGGCGCCGCCTCACCAGGCCCGACGGGGCGCCGCTGCCCGAGGCGCGCTTCACAGCCCTGGGCCCGCGCCCCCTCAAGAACGTCCAGCACCCGGTCGAAATCTATCGGCTGGAGGCGTAACCCAGCCATTAACGCCGGCGGATCGGGGCCGCACGCGCATTTCCAAGGACAGGGCACGGACAGGCCAGGCAGTGGCGCCGCGCTTCTCCGGCCCCGGGCGGCAATCCTTTCCAATTGATTTCGCAACCTCTTTCCCATAATCTTCGTTAAAATATAGAGCCTGGAAAACGAAATTGAGAACTGGTCGCACCAATACCGGATCGCGGACACAGAAATTCACGTAGACGACAAGCCTAGACCAAGGGAGCGCGTGGTGGATCCCCAGAATACCCAGCCGGGTACTGAAGCATCGCAGACCGAGGATCGTGCCGGCACGGATAATTCCGTGGTCGTCATCAGCAAGGCCGACCTGCTGGCGACACTGCAGAAAATCCGTGAATTCCTCGAAGGCTACGGGGTGCTGATAGACAAAATGACCGAGTCGGACGAGTGGAACCGGGAGGCGCTGGAGCTGGTGCGCACCCACCACTCCATGTACCAAAACGGGGACTCGCCCCTGGCCAAGCTGCACATGGTGGCGGGGCTGTTCCAGCACATGCTCAGGCGCGTCACCCAGGAGCGGTTCAAATTCACCATCCCTACCCGCGTCGGGTTGATTCCCGAGGCGGAAAGCGAGGATCTGGACGAACTTTCCCAACACCTGAAGCAGATGAACGTAGCCACCGAAGGAATGGTGGCGGAGGTCGTGGCGCTGGCCAAGGCGGAGCCCGCGCGCTCCCAGGACAAGCTGCGCAGCCTGCTGCTGTGCATCACTTCATTTTTCAAGGCGCTGCTGAGGCAGGACTGGGAAGACGTAATCCTGTTCATGACCCATATCAACCTGATCACGACCACCCAGGAAAGCCAGCAGTTGGTCGCGCAGATCGCCAGGATCGCCAGGAACATCTACAATTCCCTCAATGAATTTTCCGACAGCTTTTCCATGGAATTGCTCAGCCAATCCACCGAAGAAATTCCGGACGCGGTGCAAAACCTGCAATCGGTGATCACGCGCCTGGAAGACGCGGCCAACACCAATCTCGATACCCTGGAAGAACTGAGCGGGCAACTGGCCGAGCACAAGACCTGGCTCAGGGATTCCCAGGACATGGTGGGCGGCTGCGAGGTGGAACTGGAGCGCCTACAGGCCGAAAGCCCTGCCCTGGCCGAAGACCTGAAGTCCATCCAGGCCGTGCTGCGGGACGAGATTGGGGTCAACCTGGCCGAACTGGACAAGCGGGCGGAGGAGAACAACCAGACCTATCTGGCCATGATCGCCAACCAGGGCTTTCAGGACCTCACCGGCCAGACCCTGCGCAAAGTGATCGGCTTTATCGAGGCCATGGAGTACAAGCTGATCGAGCTGCTGCCCAACTACAAGCAGTACCAGAAAAGCCAGACCGAAGCGGTGGAGGAACAGCAGGAGCCCGGCGAGCAGGGGCCCGGCAAGACGATGCAGTCCCAGGAAAACGTAGATCAGTTGCTGGCCGATTTGGGTTTTTGATTCGAGCGTGTACATTAATCGCGAGGTGGTTTAAATGGCACTTGACAAAAACATGAGCATCCTGGTGGTGGACGATTTCTCCACCATGCGGAGGATTATCTCCAATGTGCTGCGGCAACTGGGCTTCGACAATATCATTGAGGCGGATGACGGGTCCAGGGCCCTGGAGATCCTGGAAGCGGAAAAGGTGGATTTCGTCATCACCGACTGGAACATGCCCCAGATGTCCGGCCTGGACCTGCTCAAGGCCCTGCGGGCCAGCGAAAAGCAGGAGTTGAAGGACATGCCGGTGTT
Organism: uncultured bacterium; assembly: GCA_965369935.1. GTDB lineage: Bacteria > SAR324 > SAR324 > SAR324 > JACQKK01 > JAPUIH01. The sequence continues at coordinate 7,280 of CBDUSX010000054.1, read as the reverse complement.
GATGGTCACCGCCGAAGCGCTGCAGGACAACATCATCGCCGCGGCCAAGGCCGGCGTGAACAACTACATCATCAAGCCCTTCGACGCCCAGACCCTGTCGGAAAAGATCAACAAGATTTTCAATTAAGGCCGGCCTCCCCCTTTTCGCCGCGGGCCGGCCGGGCGCTCTACCGGCCCATGCTCGTGCGGCGGCCGCCTCCCCTGAACCCGTCCGGGTGCCGGCATCTCCAATGATCGTACACGCGCCGCGGGCCCGCGGCCGGAACCACGCTTCCTCCGTTGGTGCCCGAAGTCACAGATTCCGCATGCGGTATCCTGAAAGAATGGAAGATCAGGCCTGAACCGCCTGCACGGCCGGAAGGCGGGCGAACGGCGTACGGCGCCGATTGCGCATGGGAGGCCGTGTTTATACAATTGTCCTGGGACACCATAAGGGCGGGGACGACCAGATAGGGATGCGTGATTTATGATGCAGCGGGGTGTGATTCCAATGAGTAACCTGCGGGCGGCGTGGGCGTTGCTGCCGATGATGCTGTTCCTGCTTGCTCCGGGCCTGGCCGCGGGGCAGTCCAAGTCCCTGTCCCTGTTCCAGCAGGACAACCAGGTGCCCGAGGTGCTGGCCACCTTCGAGTCGCACATCGAGCCCGCCACCGCGCGGCCCGGCGAGCATGTGCGGCTGATCGTCACCGCCCGCATCATCGAGGGCTGGTACACATACTCCGCCGTGCCCCAGGGAGAATTTGCCCCGCCCCCCACCAAGCTGACCATTACGAACGCGGCCTTCGAGCCCCTGGGGCCGCTCTACGAGATCAACCCCACCGTCAAGAAGGACAAGGTGTTCGGCCTGGATCTGGCCTATCACACCGGGGCGGTGCGGTTTTATAAGAATCTGCGCCTGCCGGAGGGGGCTGCCCCCGGCCGTGCGTACCTGGAGGGAAACCTGCGTTATCAGGTGTGCAACAACAAAATCTGCACGCCCCCCACCAAGGAGCCCATCAACGCCGGAATCGTGGTGGAGGAAGGCCCCGTGCGGCCCGCCTTCGCCTATATGCAGCGCACGATTGACTATCTGGACGGCAACGGAAACTTCCAGATTTCCGCCGATTCCCTGGAGAGCGCGCTGGCCGGGGGGCTGGCGGCGTTCCTGCTGCTGGCGGTGGGCTTCGGCCTGCTCTCCCTGCTCACGCCGTGCGTGTTCCCCATGATCCCCATCACCGTGTCGTTCTTCACCGGCGAGGCCCAGCGCGGGCAGCGGGGGGTGCTCAAGCTGGCGCTGCTCTTCGCCGCGGGCATCGTCGTCACCTATACCGGCCTGGGGCTGATCCTGACCTTCCTGATAGGGGCCGGTGGGGTGAGCCAGTTCGCCACCAGCCCCTGGACCAACCTGGCCGTGGCGGCCTTCTTCGCCCTGTTCGCCTTCAGCCTGATGGGCCTGTACGAGTTCGCCCTGCCGGCGGGCTGGGTGCAGGGGCTGGACCGGAAATCGCGCATGCTGAAAGGCCCCACCGGGGTGATCCTGATGGGCATCGCCTTCACCGCCACGTCGTTCACCTGCACCATGCCCTTCGTGGGGACGCTCCTGATAGCCGCCACCCAGGGCCAGCTCTTCTGGCCGCTGATCGGAATGCTGGTGTTTTCCGCGGTGTTCGCCACGCCCTTTTTCCTGCTGGCTCTCTTCCCCGGCTTCGCGATCAACCTGCGGGGCACAAGCGGCAACTGGCTGGTGCAGCTCAAGGTGGCCCTGGGCCTGGTGGAACTGATGGCGGCGTTCAAATTCGTCAGCAACGCGGACCTGATCTGGCAATGGGGAATCTTCAACCGGGAAGTGACCCTGGCCGTCTGGGCCGGGCTGGCCGCCGCCACGGCGCTGATGCTGCTGGGCCTGCTGCCCTGGCCGGGGGTGCAGGTGGGCCGGCGCGCCCTGCCGCGGCAATTGATCGGCGGCGCCTTCGTGGTGCTGACGGTCTACCTGGTGCTGGGCGTCTCCGGGCGCGAGCTGGATTCCTACACCGAGTCCTACGCCCCCCCGCGCCTGGCCAACGCCGCGGCCATGACCGCGGGCGGGCGGGAAAGCCTGGACAAGGTGCACAATCTGCCCTGGCTGACCTCCCTGGACGCCGGGCTGGTGCTCGCGAAGGAGACGGGCCGGCCGATTTTCATAGACTTCACCGGCTACACCTGCGTCAACTGCCGCTGGATGGAAAAGAACATCTTCGCCGCCGATGAGGTGTACGAGGCGTTCCAGAACCAGTTCGTGCTGGTGCAGCTTTACACCGACGGCGGAGAAAACGCGGCGGTCAACCAGAATCTGCAGATCGAGCGCTTCCGCACCGTGGCCCTGCCCTACTACGTCATCCTCGCGCCGGACAACTCCGTCCTGGCCAAGCACGCGGGCATCGTCGCCACGCCGGGGGAATTCCTCACCTGGCTGGAGCGGGGCCGCGCCCTGCTCGTGCAACAAACCAAGGCCCAGCCCTGCGCCACCGCACAATCCAACGTCGCGCAAGCCGGGGGAAAACCCGCCGCCAAGTGCTGAGGGGCGCTTCCAGTATTTTTATTCAGATCATCCAGGCTTGTACAATCCCGCTCCCGGCCCCATAATTGCCGGAATGAGCCACCGCGCGCGCCGGCTTGCGAAGCAAATCGTATTTCCGTTTCGCCGGGCGTCTGGCCCTCTCGACTCCAGCATGCTTCGGTTCCCTGATGAAAGCCTTCGACGTATTCAACGGAGACGCCGACGGCATCTGCGCGCTCCATCAACTGCGTCTGGCCGAGCCGCGGGATGCCGAGCTGATCACCGGCGTGAAGCGGGACATCCGGCTGCTCGAGCGCTTGCACGACGCCCGGGACGCGGAGGTGACCGTGCTGGACGTCTCCCTGCGCGAGAACCGCGCGGCCCTCGAGGGCCTGCTGGAGCGCGGGTGCCGGGTGCTCTACTTCGACCATCACAATCCGGGGGACTTGCTCAGCCATGAGCGACTGGAGACCCACATTGATACCGCGCCGGAGGTGTGCACCAGCCTGCTGGTGGATGCGCGGCTGGGCGGGAGCTACCGCGCCTGGGCGGTCACGGCGGCCTTCGGAGACAACCTGCGGGAATCGGCCAGGGCCGCCGCGCTGCCGCTGGGGCTGACCGCGCAGGAACTGGAGGGCCTGCACGCCCTGGGCGAGTTCCTGAACTACAACGCCTATGGCGACAGCCTGGAGGACCTGCACATCCATCCCGAGGCGCTGTACCACGCCGTGCACAAATATGCCGACCCGCTGGAATTCCTGGGGGCGGCGCCGGAGGCGGAGCAACTGCAACGGGGCTTCATCGCGGACATGACCCGCGCCATGCGCCGGGCGCCGATCTACGAGGGCCCGGCGGGGCGGGTGTTCCGCTTTCCCGACCAGGCGTGGGCACGGCGGGTGATCGGGGTCTACGCCAACCGGCTGGCCGCCGAAACGCCGGAAGCCGCCAATGCGCTGATCGTGGAAAATATCGACAGCTCCCTGCGCATCAGCGTACGGGCGCCCGAGGAACGGCCCGCCGGGGCGGACAAGCTGTGCATGGCCTTCCCCGGTGGAGGCGGACGCGCGGGCGCGGCGGGCATCAACAGCCTGCCCCCCGCCGACCTGGACCGCTTTCTGGAGGCGTTTCAGCAGGCGTTTGGGGAATAACCCTAACTTTAATCGTTATTCCCGGTGCAGGCGCCAGTGGCCCATTCCAGGGGAGTTGTCTTAATTTGACGGATTACGGAAAAAACATCTTCAAAGGTGATTTCCCGCTGAGGTTATCGGACACTATTATTCCCCACCGTTTTGTGCCGTCGGTATTCGTCCCTTTGTATTGCAGATTATGAAGACGCAAGCCAAATGTGTCTCTTAAAATTTGGTAACTACGGTCAACGTGCACATTGCTAACAGCGCCAAGACAGTACGCAAAAGCTGCCATTGGGAAAAACAGGGCGGAACATAGTAAATCGGCAATTTGAATTCCCGCATGATTGTCGCTATGTCCAAAGACCGGCATCTCCGCAATTCGCGGAAACGCGTCTCCAGCGCTCCTGAATTTTTGTGTGAAAACCGAATGGGAAACGCGTGTATTTAAACCTTTTGTTCGGCTGTCTACAATTACTATCCCGTTTGAGGCCGACTTGTCTAAAAACGATTGAAACCTCGCCGCCAAATCCTGAACTGAATAGGTATAAACGGCCCGACCGTTAAAGGTTCCACCTATTGGCTTTACCCAAACACGTGCATATATGCGGGCATCAACGGATTCAAGCAAGGCGAGGACTTTGCCAAGAAATCCAAGGACATGCCGGACTTTGTTTCTGCCGCCCTTGCGGATGACCCGTCGTAAATCGGCCCCCTTTATTTCAGTTAATATTGAATCTAAAAAAGGCTGCCGGTCAGGGAACAGGCTTGGGAAAAACAGCCTTTTAAGCAAAATAAAATCGTTGGTGATATGCGGAATCTGGCTGGCAGAAACCGAAAATCCCCCTATTGTAAAAATCGGCTGGATTGAGGAAGTGCTTGAAGACAGGACGCCCGTGTCCCCTGATTCATCGAGGTAAAAAATATGCATCGGGAGAAAACACGGTAGAAACAACTACGGCCACCGAAGTGGCCGTAGGATTTGCCGTCTCACCGGTTAAGTGAGTTCGGCGACGGAAATTTTAGCTTCCAAGGCATTGATAACACTACCCTGCGCCTGTGTCAATTTGGTTTCAGGCGGGGCTTGTCGGGGGCGGCGCCCTCAGACTTGAATGAAAAGGCAGACCGCTAAGCCTCCCCCCTTAGCTCCGCGCCCAGTTCCTTTTCCACCCGCTTGACGATCTTGTTGCGCACCTTGGCCACCTCGCCGTCGGTGAGGGTGCGCTCCTCGGCCTGATAGGTGAGGGCGTAGGCCAGGCTCTTCTTGCCCGCGCCCAGACGCTCGTCCCGGTACAGGTCGAACAGCTGCACGTCGCGCAGCAGCGGCCGGCCGGTCTGGGCGATCATGGCCCGCACCTGCTCCGCCGGCAGGGCCTCGTCCACGATGAAGGCCAGGTCTTCGTACACCGGGGGCTGGAGGGAGATAGCCTCCATCTGCTTGTCCTCGCGCCACCGTTCCAGCAGGGCGTCCAGGTCGCATTCCAGGGCGCAGACCGTGCGCGGCCCCACCCCAAAGGCGGCCACCACCCGCGGGTGCAGCTCGCCCAGTTCGCCCACCTCCCTGTCGCCCAGCATCAGCCGGGCCGAGCGGCCGGGGTGGTAGGCCGGCCCGGCTCCGGGCCGCCATGCGGCCCCCTTTATTTCCAGCCCCGCCAGCACGGTTTCTGCCACGCCCTTGACGTCGTAGAAGTCGAAGGACGGGCCGTCCTGCGCCCCCTGCCAGAATTCCGGCGCCCGCGGCCCGGTGATTAGGGCGCACAGCCAGCTGGGCTCGGCGGGCAGGTTCTGGCCGGGCACCGGATGGAACACGGATCCCACCTCGAAGGTGGCGACGCGGTGCTGAAAGCGCAGGTTGGCGCGCATGGTGTTCAGCCCCTCGGCCAGCAGCCCGCGCCGCAGGTGCCCGCGCTCTGCGGAGAGGGGGTTCTGCACCGCCACGAACGCGCCCTCGTCCGGGGCCCCGCCTTCCGGGTGCAGCTTGGCGTGGTCGCCCATGGAGACGATGGAGTAGGTGATGATCTCGTCCAGGCCACAGCCGGTGAGCAGGTCGCGCACGCGCTCCGTGCCGTCCAGGGCGGTGTTGCGCATCTGGGGCGGCAGCTCGTCGCGGATCAGGGTGGAGGGCATGCGGTCGTAGCCGTAGATGCGCCCCACCTCCTCCACCAGATCGGCGGCCATGGTCACGTCCACCCGGTGGGAAGGCGGCGTCACCTGGAGCGGGTCCTCGCCTTCCACCGTGAACTCCAGGTGCTCCAGCACGCGCAAAACATCCTCGCGCGGCACGGCCACCCCCAGCAGGCGCTCCACGAAGCCCAGCTCCAGGGCGATCGGCTGCCGGGTGGGGGGCTGGGGATAAAGGTCGCCGTATTCCTCGCGCACCCGGCCCCCGCATATTTCGGCGATCAGATTGGCCGCGCGCAGGGCCGCGGCGAGACAGAGCTCCGGGTCCAGGCGCCTGCCGAAGCGGTCGCTGGCCTCCGTGCGCAGCTTCAACAGCTGGCTGGTGCGGCGGGTGTTGAGGAACTCGAAGTTCGCCGATTCCAGCAGCACGGCGGTGGTGGCTTCGGTAATTTCCGAATCCTCGCCGCCCATCACCCCGGCCATCCCCACCGGCCCCCCGCCGTCGGTGATCAGCAGCATGTCGCCATCGAATTTGCGCTCCACACCGTCCAGGGTCTGCATTTTCTCCCCCGGCTTCGCCCGCCGTACGCGGATCAGGGGCTTGTCTCCCCCCGGCTCGGCGCGCAGCACCCCATGGTCGAAGGCGTGCAGGGGCTGGCCCAGCTCCAGCATCACGTAGTTGGTCACGTCCACCACCGCGTTGATGGGGCGCAGGCCCGCGCGCAGCAGCCGTTGGGAGAGCCAGAAGGGCGAGGGGCAGGCCTTGATGCCCTCGATCAGCAGGGCCACGTAGCGGGCGCACAGGTCCGGGTCGGCGATCTCCAGCTTGACGTAGGAGGGGTCGGCGGTGCGGAGCGCGGCTCCCTCCTGCCCCGCTTTCAGCACCTCCCGCCTGAGGGACTTGCCCGTCAGCACGGCGGTCTCGCGCGCCACCCCGAACACGGAGAGCAGATGGGCGAAGCCGCCCTTGATGTCGAACTCCAGCACGTGATCCCCCAGATACTCCCGCAGGGGCTTACCCAAGGGGGCGTCGGAGGGAAGGATCAGGATGCCCTCGTGGTCGTCGCTCAGGCCCAGCTCGCGTTCCGAGCAGACCATGCCCTCGGAGCGCACGCCGCGGATGTTGCCCGCTTTCAGCTTGAGCTTGCGGCCGTCGTCCGCATGGCCGTCAATCAGCTCCGCGCCCACCATGGCGAAGGGCACCATCAGGGGCTCGGTCGGCAGCTCCGCGCCCATGTATTGCAGGATGTTCGGCGCCCCCGTGACCACGGTCAGGGGCGCTTCGGCGCCGTAGTCCACAGAGACCAGGCAGAGCCGGTCCGCGTTGGGGTGGGGCGCCAGATCGCTGATGCGGCCCACCACCATCGTTTCCGCGTCCCATTCCGCCCCGATGGCGGTGAGGGATTCCACCTCCAGGCCCGCCAGGGTCAGCCGCTCGGCCAGTTCGGCGGGCGCAAGGGAGGGCTCCACGTAGTCGTACAGCCAGCTGATGGGAACGCGCAGGGCCATGGGGTTGG
>CBDUSX010000053.1:0-13911 GCA_965369935.1 uncultured bacterium | reverse complement strand
GCGGCCTCACGCGCGGTCCAGGTCAATCTCGCCGGCCGCGATGCGGCGCAGGGTTTCCGGATACAGGAGATGCTCCTGCTCCAACACGCGGGCCTGAAGGATTTCCGGCGTGTCGCCGGGCAGGACGGGCACTTCGGTCTGCGCCAGCACCGGCCCGCGGTCGTACTCGGCATCCACCAGATGGATGCTGACGCCGGTGACGCCATCGCCCGCGGCCAGCACGGCCTCGTGCACCCGCAGGCCGTACATGCCCTGGCCCCCGAACCTGGGCAGCAACGCCGGGTGGACGTTCAAAATCCGCCGCCGATAGGCGGCCAGCACCCGCGGCCCGATCTTTTTCATGTAGCCCGCCAGCACCACCAGATTGACCTCCCGCTCCTGGAGCGCCGTCAGGATGGCCGCGTCCAGAGCATCGGCTTCCGGATGGGTGTGGCTGCTCAGGTGGCGCGCCTCCACGCCCGCGCCTTGCGCGCGCTGAAAGGCGCCTGCGGCGGTATTGTTGCAGATCACCACCCGCGGCTCCACGGGCAGCCGGCCCCCGGCGATGGCATCCAGGATCGCCTGCAGGTTGCTCCCGCCATGGGAAGCCAGAAAGCCGAGCCGGAGCGGGAAAGCTTTGACGGTCATGAGGATTGCGGGGGTGAAAGCTGAAGCGGGGTGATGCGGAAAACGGGAGGGGCGCAAGGCCGGTCAGGAGGCCGCCTTTCTGTTCGCGGCGGCCTTTGGCGGGGCGACGGGCTTGACGATGAACAGCAGGTCGCCCTCGTTCACCGTCTGGCCGCTTTCCGCGAGCATGCGCGTGATGACGAATTTACTGTCCTCGGGAAACAACTCCTCGCCATTGCTGGAATTGAAATCCTCCAAATTGATGCTCTCGAAGACCTTCATGGCTTCCATCAGCCCCAGGGTCTTGCGCACGTCGAATTCCTCCCCCAACTGCACGAACGGCGGGTCGTCCGGGGTCGGAGAGGCATAGAACACGCCCGTGCGCGGCGCCAACACCCGCAGCTCGTCGGAATTCTCGATGCGGATGGACTCCAGGTCTATCACGCCGTGGGAGGAGCGGTTGCGGGCCTCCATGCGGCGCAATATGGGCTTCAGGTTGACCCGCTGGAAGAAATCCTTGATGTAGCCCGTGCCGTAATCCCCTTTCTGGAACACAGAATCCTTTAAGATCGCCTCCATCAGGGCCAGGTTGGTGTAGACCCCTTCCACCTTCACTTGTTCCAGATATTCCTGCAGCGCGCGGATGGCCTCGGCGCGGGTGCGGCCATGAGCGATGATTTGCAGGATCAGGCTGTCGTAATAGGGCGGCACCGAATCGCCCTCGCCAACGGCCTGGATGATGCGGATGTTGTCCTTTTCCGGTAGCACCAGCGTGTCCACCGTGCCCGGCGAAGGGGTGAAACTGACCCTGCCCTCCCCGTCCACCACCATCTTTTCCGCATTGACCCGCACCTCCATGGCATACCCCTTTGTCTTGGGGCTCTTTTTCGCAATGGTTTTGCCCGAGGCAATCCGGATCTGATCGGCCACGATGTCCGCGCCGGTCACCATTTCCGTCACCGGGTGCTCCACCTGCAGGCGGGTGTTCATTTCCATGAAGTACATCGCGTCGTTGACGCGGTTGTAGATAAACTCGATCGTGCCCGCGCCGATGTAGTCTATGTCGTCGGCCATGGCCCGCGCCGCGGCGAATATCTCGTCCGTGCGCGCCTTGGAAAGACGGTAGGAGCCCGATTCCTCGATCAGCTTCTGGTTGTCCCGCTGCACCGAGCAGTCCCGCAAGCCCAGGATTTGCGTGTTGCCCTTGCTGTCCCGCAAGATCTGCACCTCCACGTGCCGCATGGACCCGACGAATTTTTCCAGGTACACGTCCCCGTTGCCGAAAGCCGCGGCGGCCTCGGCGCTGGTGCGCCTGAACTGCTCCTTGAACACGTCCGGATCCTCCACGACACTCATGCCCTTGCCGCCCCCGCCGAAGGTCGCCTTGATGAGCACCGGGTATCCGATTTCCTCGGCCACCGCCGCGGCGTGGTTGGGGTCGGTCACCACGCCCTGGCTGCCCGGCACCACGGCCACGTTCAACCGGCGGGCGGTGGCGATGGCGTTGGATTTGTTGCCCATCAGCTCCATGCTGAAGGCGCGCGGCCCCACGAAATTGAAGCCGTTCTTCCTCACCAGCCAGGCGAAGTCGGGATTTTCCGAAAGGAACCCGATTCCCGGATGGACGGCATCCGCCCCTTCCTGCTCCGCGATGCGCACCACGCTCATTCCGTTGAGATAACTCTCCTGGGGCGTGTTGCCGCCCAGACATACCAGCCGGTCCCTGCCGCCGAGCAGTTTGGTGGGGTGGCTTTCCATGTCCGCGTCCGACTGCACCAGCACCACGTCCACCCCCGCCGCATGGGCCCCCTCCACCAGGCGCGCCGCGGTGGCCCCCCGGGCGTGGATCAGCAGCCGCTTCACCGGATCGAACGTGATGTAGCCCTTGGGCAGCACCTCCTCGGCGGTCTGGATACCTTCCGGCTTGTATTCCCCTTTCAGCACCCGCGCGATGGCTTCCGAAATGGACTCGTGGGGCACGGGAATGTCCGGGTCAATTTCCACGAACTTCTCGTCCAGCGCCTCGTCGAACGGATTTATCACCAGGCCGTCCATGCTCCCTTCCACCTGGCTCAGGAAATTGGCCAGAATGGCCTGGGCCGGCAGGTGGCTGGGCACCACCCGCTGGCCGGCGAAAGGCATCACGCATCCGGACAGATAAAAGCTCTTCACCAGGCGGTGGGTGACGAAGCTGGCCTGGGCGCCGCCGGTGCAATCCCGGAAGCCGAAGCAGATGATGGGCAGGTCGAAGTCCTTCACGAACCGGGTGATGCGGTCGTTCACCACCGCCATGGAAAACAACGAGCCTGCGCCCTCTTTGGTCTGCATGCCGCCGGAGGAGATGAACATCACCACCGGAAGCTTGTTCACCGCGCATTCCACCAGCAGCTTGCAAACCTTCTCGCCGCTGGCCATGTCAAAGGCGCCCGCCTGAAAGCGGGTGTTGCTGACCACCACCCCCACCCGGCTGGCCACGCCATTGTGCTTGAAATCCGCCAGCCCGGTCAGCACGCCCACGGGGGGGATCTTGTTTTCCAGCGCCCGTTCGATGGATTGCCGGTAGCCGGGGAAGTGCACCGGATCGGGACTCATCAGATCGTCGTTGAGGCTCTCGAAATTGGTGAATACCAGATCAATCACCTGCTGGGGATGGATGGGCGTGGTTTTCTTGTTTTCGGCCAGCAGGTTCTGGATCAACAGGTCGCTGTATGCCTGATTGAGCCGGTTCCAGAAATCCTTGATGCCGATGTGGCGGGGGTTGATCTTGCCGTCAAAGCGCTTTTCGCCCCGCTGGGCCGCGTAATAGGAAGGGAGAAGATTCGAGAAGTAGTAGGAGAGGATGCCGAACAGGGGTTCGCTGAGCCGCGGATGGGCCAGCCGTTTCCACTCGCTGACCTGGCGCATCAGCTTTTCCACGTCCCCCCGGGAGATCAGCCGCTCGAGCCATTTGAAAAACTCAGCGCTGCCCTCGATGCCTTCAGTGAAAAAATCCTCAAAGGAGGTGCGCGCCTCGGTAAAAACCCGCTCCAGCAAATCCTCCATGGATTGGAAGGTGATCTCGTTGCTGTCTTTCAGCTTGGTGGCGATGAGAGGCAGGTTTTCGATCAGCTTGTCGTAGATCAGATCGAACAACACCAGGTTCTTGACCTCCAGCGGGAACTGCTCCTTCACCGCCTCGTGGGTCAGCACGTCCAGCAGATTGGCCTGTTTGAGGGGCGTCTCCTCCCGCGGCGGCTGGTACTCCAGGTATCCGAGCAGCCTGATCAGATTGTCCCGGTTGTCCACCTTCCAGAAATTGTACAGATGCAGACCCAAATCCGTCACCAACTCGTCCACCGCTTCCTGATAATTCATTTCGGGCGTGCCGATGAAAAAGCTCGTGATGCGGTAGCGGTCCTGCCCCAGAGCGCGCTCGGTATCCAGCATCCGCTTGTAGCGCTTGGACAGGGCGTCGTCGTAGCGGATTTCCAGGGGCCGCTCCACCCACTTCAGGAAGCGCTCCTCGCGCTCGCGCTCCATGCGGTCGTGCAGCTGGCCCTCCGGAGGCTCCACAGAGTCGAGCCGGGAATAACGCAGGATGGACTGGCTGAAGAGCCGGCAACGCAGCTTAAGATAGCGGTGGAAGCGGTACACGGACCCGAACACGTTGAGCATGCCGGTGGGCGATTTGTCGGCGATCTGGTTTTCCTCGATCAGCAACTCGCTGGGATTGAGAAAGCGCTGAATGCTCTCGCGGTAGTGGGTGAAGAAATACCCGTTGTCCGGCTCCCGCAGAAATTCCTCCGCATTGTGCTCCACCTGGTCCAGCGCGGAGAATATGGCGTCCAGCAGCGGCTTGGGCGATGCGGAATCCAGCGGAGAATAATCAATGATGCCGTCCAGATAGCCCATCCGGTACAGCTCGAAGGCGGACACCCCGATGTACTTGGCGCATTCCTGCCATGACAGGTTGTAATTGTAGGCGATCTCGCTCAGCCCCTGGGGGTGGATCGTGTTGAACACCCCGTCGCGCACGGAGAGCAGCACGTTGGTGGTGGCAAGGGGTATGGCCCCGCCGCTGAACCCGTTCCCGAAGACGATCCCCACCGAGGGCAGTTCCAGGTTGGCCATCTCCATAATCAGGTGGGAGATGCTGTGGGCCTGGTTGTTTAGATTGGCTTCCTCCCCCGCGTCGGCCCCCGGCGTGTCAATGAAGGTGACCACCGGCATGCCGTAGGAGGAATACTGGCGCACCAGCCGGGCGGCCCGGTCGTGGTGCCGCGGCATCCAGACGCCGTTTTTGCTCTTGCGGTTCTGGGCCAGCGCCACGATGCGCCTGGGGCGGCCCGTCGAATTGAACGACAACTCGGCCAGGTAGAGCGGCCCCTCCTGAACCTCGCGCACGACCTCCCCCCCCAGCTGGCGCAGCACTTCCGGGGCGCTCTTGCGCTTGGGATGTTCGGAGGGCCACACGGAGCGGCGGATGTACTCGTCCACGTCCAGGGCGCGCAATTCCTCGATGCCCTGGCTGACCGCGTTCGCGCTCAGCACACCTTCCAGCCGGGGTTCCCGCAGAAACGCGGGCACGTCCCCCGAGGCCAGGCTGGCGGCGGTCGCGTATTTTTCGGCTTCGACGAATACAAGCCGGCGGGGGGATTTGGGAGCCTTCATGACAACCGCTTCAATCCGTTGCTGATTTGCGTTTCGTCAAGGCCCGGCGGGCCGGCGGGACTCAATGAGCATTCCGGCCGGGCGGCCGGAGTCCGCACCCGCTGGCAGCCCCCTGCATACCGCGCGCGCCGGTGCAATGCCGGGCGCCCGTCTTCTGAGCCAACAGACAGCCATGAGTAGATAATCACATTAAATCTACTCCTTTTCCAGGTCAATGGCTAAAGTCCGCGGGGCGCCGCGCCCCTTGCCCGGGACCCGGGGGAATGATACTCATTTGTAATCTTTGCGAAACCGCATGGAAAAGGTTGTGCAAAGGGTATTCCGAATCCGCCGGCACCGGCAAACATTCACCTCCGGCAAACCCTCTAGCGAATTTGAGCCATGGCGGCCCAGCTTCCCATTCCCCGGAGCAGGCGCGAATTGCGGCGCGCCCTGGTGCTTTATCTGCTCGTCTGGGCCCTGGCGGTGGCCTTGAGCGGCTGCAGCGTTTGGGACTTCTTCTTCGGAGAAGATGAACCACCGCCCGACCCCTTCGCCAACGGCATGCTCAATGCCATCGGCCAGCTGGCGCCGGGCAACAGCCCCTCCCAGTTTCTGGCGGGAATCGCCAGGCAGCTCGGTTGGGAGATAGAACTGACCGGCAACACGCTCCTGCGGAATGCGGTGGAGGAAGAGCAGTTCAAGGAGAGGGTGGAGCCCTATCTGCTCTCCCTGTTCTACAAGAACGGCTTTTCCGTGCTGCCCACCGTGGGTGAGGGCCACCAGTTTGCCCGGGACTCGCTGGTGCGGGGGGACGTGGGCGCCGGGAAATTCCTGGTCACCACCCGCGAGCGCGTGCGGCTCATATTCGTCAGGCCCCTGGACAACGTGCAGATCGTCTATCCCCGGGATGGAACGCAGCCCCAAATTTTCACGCTGGACGACAAGGGCGTGATCTCCGTGCGCAGCAGCCTGCTCAAGGAATACCTGCGCTGAAACCGGCCGTCACCGCCACGCCAGGATGGAGCGTCCGCAGCACCGGCGCCTATAGCGCCCTGGCCGGGACCACAGGAGCCCATTGAATTCCAACATGGCACATCAGGCGGGCGCGCGGCCCCTGGTCAACCTGATCCTCCGGTTCGTCGTGGGCATTCCGGTGCTGGCCGGGCTGCTGTGGCTTTACCTGATGGCACCGTGGTACTTCCCCGCCTCCCTGATGGGGCTCTTGGGTCTGTGCGGACTTTACGAGTACCGCGCCCTGCTGGCGGGAGCGCCGGGGATCGCCCTGCCCGCCACACCCCTGCTGGCCTTGGCCCTGCTCATGATGGGCGGCGGCATGCTGGCCGGCCCGCCGGGGCTGACCGCCATGCTGTTCGTGGCCACCGGGGGGTGGCTGCTGCTGTGCTTGCTGCGCAACCAGAGCGACCATCCGCGGTGGCTGCAGCAAGCCGGGCTGGGCCTGATCGGGCTGGTCTGGATCGGCTGGTTCATGAGCCACTGGATTCTGCTGCTGCGCCACGAGGCGCAGGGAAACGCGTGGGCCGTGTTCCTGTTGATGGTGCTGGCAGGCAACGACACCGGCGCCTACGTCATCGGGAGCCTGATCGGCAGGCACCGCCTGATACCGGAGATCAGCCCCAACAAGACCGCGGAGGGCTCCATCGGGGGCATCGTCGGCGCCATGGTGGGCGCCTTGCTGGTGGTGCTGTGGCTGCCCGGAGAGGGGCTGGGCCTGTCCCTGGCCCACCTGCTCGCGCTGTGCGTGCCCCTGGCCCTGCTGGGGCAGGCGGGGGACCTGCTGGAATCCCTGCTCAAGCGGCTGGCCGGCGTGAAGAGCTCCGGCGTGTTCCTTCCCGGTCATGGGGGCTTTTTGGACCGGCTGGATTCCCTGCTGCTGGCAACGCCCTTTCTGTACTATTACCTGACCCTGGTGCAACCTTGAGGCAGGGGGCCACCGTCACGAAAGCGTCATGAGAGCGAGGGCGGGATGGGCAAACAGCAACTGACCGTTCTGGGCTCTACCGGCTCCATCGGCCGCAATACCCTGGACGTGGTGGGGCGCTTCCCGGATCGATTCCGGGTGCACGCCCTGGCCGCGCGCAGCAACGTGGAAGCCCTGGCCGGCCAGATCGCCGCCTTCCAGCCCGCCCTGGCGGTCATGTACGAGCAGGAGGCCGCCGTCCGGCTCTGCGCGTCCCTCCCACCCAAAAGCAAAACCGAAGTGCTCACCGGCATGGAAGGCCTGATCGAGGTGGCGCGCCGGGAAGAGGTGGATCACGTGGTCTCGGGCATGGTGGGGGCCGTCGGGCTGCGCCCCACCCACGCCGCCATCGCCGCGGGCAAACGGGTCTCCATCGCCAACAAGGAAACCCTGGTGCTGGCGGGAGAGCTGATGGTGGGGCTGGCCGCGGAAACCGGCAGCAGGCTGCTCCCCATGGACAGCGAGCACAACGCCATCTTTCAATGCCTGGCCGGCCCGCCCGGCAAGGAACTGGCGCGCATCGTGCTCACCGCCTCCGGCGGCCCGTTCCGGGACCTGCCCGCCTCGCGGTACCAGGAGATCACCCGCGAGCAGGCGCTGCGCCATCCCAACTGGGACATGGGCCCGAAAATCACCATTGACTCGGCCACCATGATGAACAAGGGGCTGGAGGTGATCGAGGCGCGCTGGCTGTTCGGGCTGGCCCCGGATCGCATCGAAGTTCTCATTCACCGGCAGAGCATCGTGCATTCCATGGTGGAATTCGTGGACGGTTCCGTGATTGCGCAAATGGGCCTGCCCGACATGCGTACGCCCATCGCCTATTGCCTCTCCCATCCCGCCCGCCTGCCCCTGGATTTGCCGCGATTGAACCTGGCGGAGGTGGGAAGCCTCGAATTCGAAGCGGTGAACCGGGAGAAGTACCCCTGCCTGTTCCTGGCCCTCGACGCCCTGAAGATGGGCGGGGGCGCGCCCGCGGCCCTCAACGGCGCCAACGAGCAGGTGGTGGCGGCCTATCTGGACGGCACGTTTCATTTTACGGAAATAGCCGCTATTCTGGAGAAGGTACTGAAGCAACTGGAAGAGGCCGCCTCAAGGCCCGGCGCTCCCGCCGGCCTGCATGCCGTTACCTCCGTCGAGGACGCCATCGCGGCGGACCAGTGGGGCCGGCAGGCCGCCGCCGCCATCATCGCCGAGAGTTGATTTTATGCTGCTGAGCATCGTTTCCGTCCTGCTGACCATCGTTTCCTTTCTGATCGTGCTGACGATCCTGGTGTTCGTCCACGAGAGCGGCCATGCCCTGGCCGCGCGGCACGTGGGGGTGCGGGTGGAGCGGTTTTCCATCGGCTTCCCCCCGCGCATCCTCAGCAAGACCATTGGCGAGACGGAGTACGTCTTTTCCCTGACTCTCCTCGGCGGCTACGTCAAGTTGCTGGGGCAGAACATTGACGACGAGGACGCGTCCGATCCACGCAATTATGCCTCAAAGACCATTCTGCAGCGCTGCTACATCCTCGTCGCCGGGCCGGCGGCCAATCTGGTGCTGGCCCTGCTGCTGATGCCCGTGGTGTTCATGCTGGGGGTGGACACCCCGGCCTTTCAGCACGGCCCCGCGCATATCGCGGGCACCCGCGACGGCTCCCTGGCCGAGCAGGCGGGGTTTCTGCCGGGCGACCGCATCGTGGCCGTGGGAGAGGTGGAGACGCCCGTCTGGAGCGAGGTATACCGGGAAACCGCCAGGCAGGCCGTGGCCCGAGACACGGTGAGTTTCGACGTGCAGCGCGGCTCGGGCAGCCGCAAGCTGGAGCTGGAAAGCAGCCCCATCATGGCGGGCGAGCCGATCGGGTGGAAGCCCCTCATTGCGCCCGTGGTGGGGGCGCTGGTCTCCTCCAGTTCCCCAGCCGCCGGGGCGGGCCTGGAACCGGGGGACCGCATCACAGCCATCGCCGGAACGCCGGTCACCCAGTGGAGCCATATATCACGGGAAATCCAGCGGGGCGCGATTTCCTGGGAAATCCAGCGCGGGACCGGGCGCGAGCTGGCCTTCGCCGTGGAACGGAACGGAGAGACGCTGAAGCTAAACATCGCGCCGGAGTACAACGAGGACAGCAAATCCTGGCTGATCGGTATTTCCACCCCCCGCGTCCGGAGAAGCTATGGCCTGCTCGAGTCCATCCGGCTGGGCACCGCGAGACTGTGGGACATCACTTCCACCACGTTCATATTCCTGGGCAGGCTCGTTTCCGGCGCCGGCTCGATGGATGCTCTGGGCGGCCCGGTAAAAATCGCCACGGTGGTGGGCGAAGCGGTGAAGACAGGCGCGGCCAACCTGATTTTCTGGATGGCCTTCATCAGTCTGCAATTGGGCATATTCAACCTGCTGCCCGTCCCCCCCCTGGACGGAGGGCACATCTTCTTGCTGGCGCTGGAAAAATGCAAAGGCAGCCCCCTGAACGCGAGATTGCGCGAGGGCGCGCAACTGATTGGCTTCTCCCTCCTGATACTGTTGCTTGTGCTCGTGACCTACAACGACATCCTGTAACTAGCCAGTTGACGCCCCGGGGGCGGCAGCCAGAAGTTTTCCCGTCCGCCAACGGCCTTACCCAAGCACCCTCATGGCAACCGCCCGGCCCCAAGCCCGCAAACCAGCCAGGGAGCGCCTGGACAAGCTGATGGTGGAGCGCGGCCTGGCGCCCAGCCGGGAAAAGGCGCAGGCGCTCATCATGGCCGGTAAGGTGCGGGTGGACCAGGCGCCGGCGGGCAAGGCCGGCAGCCGCGTTTCGGTGGAGGCTGCGATTCAGGTCAGCGGGAGCGACCACCCCTATGTCAGCCGCGGCGGGGCCAAGCTGGAAGCCGCCCTGAAGGCGTTCGATCTCGATCCATCCGGGCTGACGGCCCTGGACATCGGCGCCTCCACCGGCGGCTTCACCGACTGCCTGCTGGCCCACGGCGCGGCGCGCGTGTTCGCCGTGGACGTGGGCTACGGTCAACTGGCCTGGAAACTGCGCCAGGATCAGCGGGTGGAAGTGCTGGAGCGGACCAACATCCGCAAGCTGCCCTCCGGCGCCCTGGGCACCGTGGTGGAGCTGGTGGTGGTGGACGTTTCCTTCATCTCCCTGTCCAAGGTACTGGGCGAGGCTTTGCGCTTCCTGGCGCCGGGCGGGAAGGTGCTGGCCCTGCTCAAGCCCCAGTTCGAGGCCGGGCGCGCGCAGGTGGGCCGGGGAGGGCGCGTGCGCGACCCCGCCGTGCATGCGCAGGTGCTGGAAAAGGTGACCCGCGCCGGCGAGGCGCTGGGGTTGAGCATGCTGGGCAGCGCGCCCTCGGTGCTGGCGGGCAAAAAAAGCGGCAACCGGGAATTCTTCGTGCTATGGCAGAGCAACCGGGAGGGTTGAGCGCCCGCGCGCACCCCCACCCATCGTCAACCACTCGTCCCCGACGTTCATGGCAGCCCAACGGAACGCCCCGCAATACGCACGCTTCTCCGCACTGAAGTTCAGGCCGTTGCAGGGGCTGCGCAGGGTGCTGCAGTTCCGGCTGGTGTGGCTGTTCCACGTTCTGGCCAGCCGGCTGCCCTTGCGTGTCTCCCAGCGCATGGGGCGCTGGACCGCATGGCTGATCCATCCCTTCATCCGCCGCGACCGGGCCATCTGCGCCTATCAGCTGGAACTCGCCTTTCCGGAGCTGGACGACGCCGCACGCAAGCGGCTGGCCCGCCGTGTCTTCGCAAACCTGGGCATGACGCTTTGGGAAACCCTGGCCATGTCCCGCATCCGCGCCCAGGCGGAGCGCTGGCTGCACCTGGAAAACGAGGATCTCCTGCGCGCCGCCTACGCGAAAGGCCGGGGCGTGATCCTGATCAACGGTCACATGGCCAACTGGGAGTTGATTTGCGTGGCCCTGGAGCACATGCGCCTGCCCTCCCAGGTGGTGGGGCGCTCCATCGCCAACCTCCGCCTCAACGATTTGATTGTCCGCAACCGCGAATCGCAACACGTGCGCGTTGTGCAGCGTGGCTCCCGGGAGTCCTCGCGCCAGTTGCTGACCGGCCTGAAGCAGGGCGACGTGCTGATGGTGGTGATTGATCACGACGTGGACGTGCCGGGGGTGTTCGTGGACTTCTTCGGCATTCCGGCCAATACCCCGCGAGTGGCCGCCGCCCTGGCCCTGCGCCATGGCGTGCCGGTGGTGAGCGGATTCGGGAGACGCCGGCCCGACGGTTCCCACACCATCCGCTACGAGCTCATTCCGCCGCCGCAGAACCTTTCCGACGGCCCGCAAGGCGTGCGGGAATACACCCAGGTGTTCAGCGACGCCATGGAAGCCCACATCCGCGCCTGCCCGGAGCAATGGACCTGGAACCACCGGCGCTGGAAGCGGCGTCCGGAGGAGACAGGGGGCAAGACGCGCGGAGGCGGCTAGAAATGCTCGTAGAGAAGTTGCTCCACCTTCGCCGCGAAGGCCACGACGGCGTCGTGCTCGATCTCGTCGCGCACGGCGGCGGATTCGATCACGGATCTGTCGAAATCGAGGCGGGTGGAAACCGCCACGCCCGCGTTCCGGATCACGGGCTGCCCGCCGCGGGCCTTGCGCAGATTGATGCGGCCCTCCAGCACCAGCACCAGGGAGGATATGCTCGTGTTCGAGACGTCGAGGGAGCGCACGAAGTCCGCCCGCAGCAGGTCCACTTCCAGCACAAGCTGGCTGCGCTCCGGAGAAACGAGGGCGAAGGCGGGGTTGCGCAGGAGCTTGCGGCGCAACTCGTGCTTCAGCCGCACGTCCAGCTCTCCGGTGAAGGTGCGGTTGCGGATCGTTCCGATGCCCAGGCTCGCGGCGCCTTCGGGCAGCCCGCGCGATTCCATCCGGTAACCACAGCCCGCGCCTGAGGCCAGGGTGGCCAGCAGGGCCACGGCCAGCAACGCGGTCAGGCGGCGGCCGCGCACCGGGCGGCGGAAAGGCCGGGAAAACTGTGCTATCAATGTGGGTGGTATCAACTCGCTCACGCTCCGCGGCTCACCCGCGCGTAATATGCACCTGTCCGGCGGCGCGCCGCCGCCCCGAGCCCTCGCAGATGTCCGAATCAAGCCGCAAATCCTATCGCATGATCCTGTTCGATTTCTTTAACACACTTGTCGTCCCGGATGCATCCCGGCAGCCCATGCTGGAAGTGGAGGGAAGGCGGGTCGTGTCCACCGCGGCGATCCTGCAACGCCGGCTGGCCGGGCGCTATCCCGGGATTGACGTGATGCAGGTGTACCGGGCCATGGAGGCGGCCGGGCGGAAGATCGGCAGTCAGCGGGGAACCGACTACAGGGAACTGCCCGCCCTGGAACGCTTCAGGGAGGTGGCCGTCATCCTGGGGTGCGGGGGGCCCGGCGACGAGTTCCCACGGGAGTTGCTGGAAATCCACATGGAGGCCGTCACCGCGGCCTTCCGCTTCCCGCCGGAGCACCGGGCGCTGCTGGAAAGATTACGCTCCACCCACCGGCTGGGCATTTTTTCCAATTTCGATCACGCCCCGGCCCTGTTGCGGTTGCTGGGCGACAACGGGGTCAGGGAGTGGTTCGAGCCGATCGTAATTTCGGAAACCATCGGATTCCGCAAGCCGGGCGACAAGGCCTTCCGCCATGCCCTGGCCCTGGCGGGGGAGCCGAGGGAGCGCATACTGTTCGTTGGCGATTCCCTGAAATATGATGTAAGAGGCGCCTTGCAGGCCCACATGGACGTGGCCTGGATCAACCGCGACGGGACGCCCGCCCCGCCGGACGCCCGCCCGACCTATCTGCTGGAAAACCTGGAGGGCCTGGAGGCCCTCTTGCTGAACGCCTGAGACCCATCCGTCAGCCGGGAGCGAAGCGAACCTCATGTCCATTATCGTCAGTGACAAGCTGCGCATCTTCTTCGCCATCGAAGGGGAGCGGGGCCCGTTTCTGCTGCTCCATCACGGGCTGTTCGGCTCCCACCGCGACTGGTACGAGTGGGGGTTCGTGAAGGCGCTGACGCGGGAGTACCGCCTTATCATGCCCGACGCCCGTGGCCATGGCCGCAGCGACAAGCCGCTCAGCCCCGAGCGCTACACGCTCGCCGCCTTCGCCGGGGACGCGATGGCGCTGCTGGACTCCCTGGAAATCCGCAACGTGATTTTTTTCGGGTATTCCCTGGGCGCCCTGGTGGGGTTCGAGTTGCTGACCAGGTTCGCGGGGAGGATGCGCGGCGCGGTGCTGGGCGGGGAGGCGCCCATCGTCACCGAGGCCGGCGTGGAGGAATGGCGGACCATGGGCGAGGAACTGCATGAGGGCGCCCTGTCCGAGGTCGTGCGCTCCCTGGGCGAGCGGAACCTGCTGGCGTGCAGCGACCCCTCGTTTCCCGAGGATGCCGGCGCCGAGAGCGGCCCCGTGCTGCTGCAGGCCATGCAGGACTGGACGGTCAACAACGCCGAAAGCATCAAGGTGCGCCCCCCGCTGAGTCTGTTCACCGGCGTGGAGGATGCGGCCGCCGGGCGCATCCAGCGGGTGCAGAAAACCATTTCCCGGGCCCGGCTGATCTCCCTGCCCGGGACCACCACCGCCCAGGCCATGGTGGACAACGAGTTGTTGCTGAAGGAAGCGCTGGCCTTCTTCCAATCGTCGCGGCAGGGGGAAGAGCGGGATTCGGCGCACCCGGCAAGGCGCCGGGGCGCGGAACAGGCCGGGGAGGAG
>CBDUSX010000052.1:0-14118 GCA_965369935.1 uncultured bacterium | reverse complement strand
GGTGGAGAGCACCGAGGGCCGCTCCGCATAGCGCGCCACGATGGCCTCCAGGCCCGGGCGGTCGCGCCAGGGAAAAATATCGTTCCGGGCCTCGGAAAACACCAGGGCGCAGAGCAGGTTGAGGTCCATGATGGAAAACAGCCCCGGCGCGAATCCCTCCGGCGTGGCCCGTTCCTCCAGCCAGTCCAGGGAGGATTGGATGCGGCTGTGCTGCCGTTGCAGGTAGCCCACCTCCTCGGCATCCACGCCGCTCAGCCCGAGCTGCCTCAGATTGACCATGCTGATTCCCAGGGTTTCCAGGGTGGCCAGAATCTTGGCGTCCTCCCAGTGGTGTTCCGGACGGGTCATGCTGGACGCCAGGGGCGGCTGGGGGCCGTCCGGCGGCGTATCGGGATAGGTCTTCAGCAGGTAGTCGATGATCAGGTTGGACTCGAACAGCCGCAGCTCTCCATCGTCAAAAATGGGCACCTGCAGATTGGGATTAATGGCTGCCAATTCCCCCAGGGGTTTGCCCAGCGGCGTTTCGTCCCCATCGTAATCCAGGCCCTTTTCCGCGAGCACCACACGCACCTTGCGGGCAAAGGGCGAACCCTGGCTGTAGTAAAGCTTTCTCATGGGACCTGGCGGTGAGCGGGGATGGAGGCCATGGTGAAACCCGCGAGGGTTTCCGGCGGGCTCTAATACCCCATGGCGCAGCCGTCCTTGCGCGGGTCGGAGGCGGCCTGCAGCACGCCGGCTTCCGAATCGATGTAGATGGCCTGCCCGCCGCCCTGGGGCACCTCCGCCTCGGCGATGACGTGCCCGCGCTTTTCCAGTTCGGCGCGGGTTTCCGGCGGAATGGGCCGCTCCACGGTGAGCACGCCCTTGTGGGGCAGGAAGCGCGGGGCGTCAATGGCTTCCTGCAGGTCCATCCCGAAGTCCAGCCAGTTGCTGAACACGTAGCTGTGGCCCATGGGCTGGTAGAAGCCGCCCATCACCCCGAAGGAGAGGATGGGATTCTCGCCCCGGTAGGCCATGGCCGGGATGATGGTGTGAAAGGGCCGCTTGCGCGGCTCCACGCAGTTGGCATGGCCTTCCTCCAGCACGAAGCCCGAAGCGCGGTTCTGGAGCGTGATGCCCGTGTCGCCGGCCACCATGCCGCTGCCGTAGTTCATGTAGAGGCTGTTGATGAAGGAGACCGCGTTGCGCTGCTCGTCCACCACGGTCAGGTAGATGGTGTCCTTGTGTTCCGGCACCTGGGAGGCCAGGGGGTGGCCGCCCGCCCGGGCCGGGTCAATGCGCCCGTATTGCCGTGAGGCGAAGTCCTTGGAAAGCATGGCCTCGATGGGCACCTGGCTGAAATCCGGGTCGGCCACGTGGCGGTCCCGCTCGGCGCAGGCCAGCTTGTAGCCTTCCACGAAGGTGTGAATGTAGTCCGCGCTCAGGTGTTCCAGTTCGCCCAGGCGGGTGTTTTCCAGGATGTTGAGCGTCATCAGGGCGGTGATGCCCTGCCCGTTGGGTGGAATCTCATACAGGCGCAGGCCCCGGTAATCCGTGTAGATGGGCTCCACCCACTCTCCCTGGTGGCCGGCCAGGTCTTCCAGTTCCAGCAGGCCGTCCTGCTCGTGGCTGTAGCGCACGATCTCCTCGGCGATCGGCCCGGCATAGAAGGCCTTTTTGCCTTCCTTGGCGATCAGCCGCATGGACTTGGCGAGCTTCGGCTGGCGGTGCAGGCTGCCCGCCAGCGGCGACTTGCCGTCCACCAGCAGGGTATTGCGGGCCGCTTCGCTGGAGGCCAGCATGGCCTCGTTGCGCTTCCAGAACTTCGCCACCACCGGGGACACGGCATAGCCGTTGTCCGCGAAGTCTATGGCCGGTTGCAGCACGTCGGCGAAGGACATGGTGCCGAAGCGCTCCATGGCGGTTTCCCAGCCCTCGATGGCGCCCGGCACGGACACGGTGAGCATGCCGCGCTCCGGCATCTCGGAAAGGCCCCGCTTCCGGTATTCCTCCAGGGTCGCCCGGGCGGGGGCGCGCCCGCTGCCGTTGTAGCCGTGCAGCTTCCCGGTTTTGGCCTCGTGGTAGAGGATGAAGCAGTCGCCGCCGATGCCCGTGGACTGCGGCTCCGTCACGCACAGGGTGGCGCTGGCCGCGATGGCGGCGTCCATGGCGTTTCCGCCGCGCCTGAGAATGTCCAGCCCCACCTGGGTGGCCATGGGTTGGCTGGTGGCGATCATGGCCTTGCCGCACATGACGGCGGACCGCCCCGGAACCTGAATATCGCGCATAGGGTTACTTACCTCGCTGACTTGAATGAATGACGAATACGAGTCTTCGCCGGTTGAACGGTTCTTTGCCTGCCGCGTGTCTCGGCCCTGCCGCTTGAATCTTATAAATCTAACGGAATTTCCGTAATTTCACAAACAAGCCCTGGGTTTGCCTCTGCCGCCCTTGCCGGGCTTTGCCGCGTTGGCGGAATAAAGATAAGCAAGATAATGATATGCCACGGCCATCGGAACCCAAAAGGTGACCGGGCGCGTTAAAATCGGTTAGAGTTTCCTTGCGGGCCCGCGCGGGCGGAGAATTCCGCTTTCTGCGAGCCGTTTCCGAGCATATCGCCGGGGATTCAAGAGAATTCGCATGCTGGTCATTGATTACTCCCTGATTCCGCTCTCCCCCGAAGACCGCCAGATGGTGGACGATGCGGTGTCCCACAGAATCCGCTCCGGGGAAGCCCCCAAGCTCGACAAGTCCGAGTTCGGGCGGGTGGTGGTGCTCAACCCCGACCCGGTGCAGACCATCCACCATATTCCGGACGACCTGCGCGCCAATCTGCGCAGAATCATGGTGCACACCACGGAAGGGCCGACGGTGTTGCGCTCCGAGCGGCTGCTGGAGGAGTTGCTGGATTCCGACGATCCCCTGCACGTGCTGATCATCGAACTGAAGTCCGAGTTTGCGCAATTTGCAGCGTTTCTGGACTGCATCCCCAAGCTCCGCCAGCGCTATCCGGACATGGCGGTCTTTCTCAACTCGGGTCAGACCCGGGCCCTGGAGGTGTTGCAGGATCCCATGGTGCAGGGCGAGCGCATTCTGCAACTCAACTACCCCGATGCCAGGGGAACGGTCGAAATCCTCGATCCCAATGAACTGACCCAGGTCATTTCCGAATCGACTGAGCCGGTCGGTTTTTCCGTGCCGTTCTTCAGCCAGATCCGCCTGAAGCTGGAGGACAGCACGGAGCCCGCCGCATTCAATCTGGATTCCCTGCGCGGCCTCCATGGCCGCTTCGGCGTGGGAGCCGCCAGGGAGGTGGACGTGGGCAGAGGGCGCAAGGAGCGCATGGTGCTGCTGGACCTGCCCATCCGCCTGATCCGCGACTTTCAGTTCCGCCAGGACCGCGGGCTGGATTTTGCCGGCATCGTCCGGGACGGCCGCAGGATTCTCTCCCGTAACTTCGAGAAGGAAAAGCTGGAATTCCGCTGGATTCCCATGGCCTCGGTGGAGAGCTTCATGCGCCAGGTGCCCGGCGACGACCTGAAAATCGTCAACGTGGCTTCCGCGGCGGTGCTGCGGGTAAACACCTTCAACGGCCAGGTCACCTTCGTGACGCGCTCCACGGGGGACCAGATATCCTTGGAAGACGTGCGCACCCTGGGCTTCCGCAAGCCCGGCGGGCCGGCGCCGGGCCAGGGCGGCATCCAGGATACGGGCGGCGTGTTTTTCGACCGGCTGGTGATGCCCAGCGCCAAGTTCAACGAGCGCGATCCCGTCCAGGAGTCCATCCGGGAGCACGTGCTGGGCCGCAAAATCCTGGGGGAGGAAGAGCGCAAGCGCAAGCTGGAAATCTATACCAGCCGGCTCAACGTCGGCGCGGTGGGGCCCCTGGCCGCTCAGACCATCAAGATTCTGCGCGCCTATGGCCTGGAACGGCTGATTAATCCGGAAAGCTTCCACTACCTGTGCGACCTGCCCCAGCAACTGCCCCGGTATTACGAAACGCCGGCACGCTTCGAGGCGCATTTTCAAAACCTGGTGAAGTCCCTGCGCGAGTTGATTGTAGAAAAGGATGGCGATGTCATACGCATCCTGGACTATTCGCATCAAATGCCGATTTCCATGGAATGGGTGGACGCCTCCCACATCACTTTCGACAAGGTGGAATCCCAGGAACTGGAAACCTGCTACCGCGAAACGCGGGCCCTGATCGGATTCATCGGCCATGAATTCCGGCGCAATTTCCAGATCGGGGAAGGGGAAGTGGCGTTCTTCACCAAGATCAAGTCGGCGCAGGCGGCGGGCCTGCAGGCCAAATGGATGGTGGATTACAAGCGCGAGGCCTTCGGCCCGCCCCTGCCTCCCGAGTCCCTGCCGGACTTCGTGTTTTTCGGCACGCCCGAGGACAAGACGGAGAACGACAAGTCCTATTTCTTCCCCAGCTTCGCCTGTACGGAACTGGTCACGGCGGAGGCTTCGCGGGAACTGTTCGCAAAGGTGGACTATGAGTTCAGCGTGTTCCTGGAGGAACAGATGGCGCTGGCCAGCCACTATTTCCGGGACGACGGCAAGTTCGACATCGGCGCGGCGGAATACGGGGAGTATTTCGACCGCAAGCTTGATGAGGCCGACGGCGAACTGGTCAACCTTAAATCCGATCTGGTCACTCTGGACTCGGTGGACTCTCCGGAATACCAGGCCCTGCTGAAAGAGGAAGAGGCGGCGTATCACGAACGCTATCAGGAATTTCTGAAAGACCAGGGGCAGGTCAACGAGGACTTCCGCCAGGCCACCGTGGAACTCCTAAAGCTGGTGAAGGAGTTGGGAGGGGAGCTCGAACTGCCGCCCCTGCCCGAGGCGCCGGCCGGAGAAGAGGCGGACTCCCCCGAATTTGACCGCCAGGTCATGGAGGCCGCCGCGGGGGCGCTCGATGCCCGGCGGCAACACGCCGACGGACAGGCCGGCGCGGTCGTCGAAGATCTGGCGGGCAGGGTGCAGGGCCTGAAAGATGGCGTGGATGCCCTGGGCCGGGCCCACCGTGCTCAGCGCGAGGCGCTCCAGGCCCAATCGGCCGCCAGGCAGGCGGATATGGAAGCCAGACTGCATGCCAAGGCTCCGCAGCGGCTGGCCCTCCTGAAAAAGCTGCGTTCCATTGACCGGGAGGGGCTGACGCGCCGGGTGGAGGTGCAGTTGGGCCAGATCGGCGAGGAGCGCCAGCTCTTGCGGGGCAAAATCACCGGCTACGGAGAGAAGAACGACCAGTATCTGCGCTCCATGCAGGGCGTCCTGGCCAAGCTGCCCCAGGCGTTGCAGGCCCTGCGGGAGCAGGAGCCCTCGGCCACTCCGCGCAGCAACCGGGGGCGGATCGCCGGCCAGGTGGGGCGGGTGGAACGGGTGCTGGGCTCCATGCGCGCTTTCGTGGCCAAGGCGAATCAGGGCATGTCCCAGTTGGAGCAGTTTGAGGTGCGCGGGGAGAAGCTGGGTTCCCACCTGTTCACCCTGCGGATGGAATCGGAACTCCTGAACAGCATCGAGGAAAACCGGCAGCCGGATTTTCCCGCGCCGGCGCCAGCCCCTGGCGGGGAAAGCGGAGACATGCATGCCGCCTTCATGGCCCACAAAGGCCGCATGGACCAGTTTCAGGCCCTTCTGGATGCCACCATCCAGTTCTGCGGGGGCGTGCTGCCGGAGGTGGACAGCGGGGTGAAGCGGTATGAGCTGGCGCTGGAGCGGTTCTCCGCCCTGGAAAAAGCCGCGGCGCGCAGGCAGCGGCTGCGCCAGTCCATGCAGAGCCTCAAGGAGCGTCAGCTGCTGATGCAGGCGGAACTGGACGACCTGCCCAAACAGGTGCGGGAGTGCTTCATGCCCGCGCGCAAGGCGTTGCTGCTGAACAACTTCATCCCCGAGGCGGAAAAAAAGCTTCTCAATCTGCGCCGCTGCAAGGCCTTCCTGGAGGAGATTCTGCGCCTCAGTCACGAGCTGCTAAAAGCTCAGTACCTGGACCGGGCGGTGTACCGCCGCTTTGCCAGCGATCAGTTCATGAAGGGGGCCTACATAGCGGTGGACATCCGCCAAGACCAGGCCAGGGCCTTCCAGAACGTCCAGCCGGCGGTGAACAGGCTGTTCCGCAGCATCTATTACAACATCTCGCAACAGCACCCGAAGAAGCTGCCCCGCGTGAAATCGGGCCACCTGAAAACGATGGAAAAAAAAGTGCTGCTGGATTTTCTGCAACAGTGGGGCGCGGCGCCGCGGAAAGCTCCCTACAGCTATATCTTCCTGCCCTCCACTTTCTCCCTGGCGGATGCGGTGGAGGTGATGAACTACAAAGATCGCGCGTTCCGGGGCGTGCCCAGGCTGGTGCTGATCTACGTCAGCAAATTTCACACCGCGGAAATCGTGGACAACCCGGTCTTCCGGGAAGCCTATTTCAAGGCCCAGAAACACAACGTGATCGTCAACATCGATGGCCACGCGGTGGTGGACAATCCCCTGGCCATCTGCCAGCGGCTGCTCCAGGAAACCCTGGGCAGCACCTTCGACACTCCGGAAGTGGAAGAAATGCCCGAAGAAGAGGAACGCGAAATGAAGTTCAAGGTTTGAGGCGGCCGGCCCCTTTCACCCCAGTGACCCCTCCAGCCGCGCCAGCCAGTCGGCGCAATATCGGGCAATCTCCTCCCAGCCGGCTTCGTGCATGACGGCGTGGGCATGGCCGGGAAACTCCTTGTAGGCCGCCACGGCGCCGTATTTTCCGGCGACCTTGCGCACCACCGCCACGGGCGTGATGCGGTCCTCCTTCGCCCCCACCACCAGCATGGGGCAGTTCACCCGCCGCTCGTCCACCCGCGAGGCACGGCGGGGGTCCAGGAGCCAAAAGCCGATCTCGCAGGCCGCCCGCCCGGACTCGTATCCGGCTTCCTCGTACATCGCCCGCTGCTGCTCCGCGGGCAGCAGGTGGTACATGGAATACCGCCACTCCCCAAAGGTCTGGCGGATGGGCTTGCGCCAGGCTCCCCAGCGAAAAAAACAGCTCAGGAAAGATCGCAGCACGGAAATCCGCAGCGACAGGATGCCCGCCGGGCTGGCGGGAGTGAGCAGGATCACCGCCCTGGCCAGCCCCCGCTCCGCCAGCATTTGGGTCAGCAGTCCGCCCATGGAATGTCCCACCAGGAACGGCGGGCTGTCCAGGTTTCTGATCTGCGCCTCCAGGTCCGCCACGTAATCCAGCACGCTCGTCCTCCCCAGCCGTGGATCGGGCGGCCCGCCGGGCGGAGTGCCGTGATGGCGCAGGGTGGGGGTGATGCAGCGGTAGCCCCGCTCCTCGAAGAAATTCCTGTAGTTCTGCGAGTAGGCCCCGTTGGCCCACATGCCGTGAATGATCATGATGGTGGATTTGTGCCTGGCCATGGGCCTTCCTTTCCGTGGCTTCGCAAACGGCCGGGCACGGTGCCCTCCCGCGGCGGAGGCGGGAATCAGTTG
The DNA here is from genome assembly GCA_965369935.1 of uncultured bacterium. Taxonomy (GTDB): domain Bacteria; phylum SAR324; class SAR324; order SAR324; family JACQKK01; genus JAPUIH01. Next base: position 6,663 of record CBDUSX010000052.1, on the reverse strand, counting down.
TCTCGGCGGTGGGATTGAACCATACGGTACATGCCTTCGATGTTGAGCAGCCGCATCTTCTTATACCAGAACCAGCTCTTGTACCGCTCCAGCGTGACCAGGCGCTTGATTTCCTCCAATGAGCGGCCCGCCCTGGCATGGCGCAGCACCTCTTCGTGCAGCGTTTCCAGGTACCCGCGGAACATGGCCACGTGCTCCTTCTTGCCCAAGGGGCCATGGCCGGGCGCCAGAATGTCGAAGTCCAGCCGCTCCACCCGCTTGAGGGACCTAATCCAGTCGGGCATGTAGGCGTCCGAGAAATCGCGGTAGGCCAGGGTGCGCACGGGGATGAAATCCACCGCGAACAGGATACGTTCCTTGGGAAAGCGCATCACGATCATGTTGTTGCTATGGTTGCGGCCTAAGTAGCTCAGTTCCACCGTGGTGCCGCCCAGCTCAATGGTCATCTTCTTCTTGAAGGTGATCTGGGGTACGGCGGTGGGCCGTTCCTCGCCGATGATGACCCCCTTGGCCTTGTGATGGGCCACAATCACCGCGGTATCCGCGAAGACCTCCCCGCCCGCGATGTGGTCCCGGTGATCGTGGCTGTAAATCAGGTAGCGTACGGGCTGGTTGAAGCGCCGCTTCAGCTCCCCCTTCAGCCAGGCGGCCGCCTCCGCGTTGATGGGGTCGGTGGCGATGATGCCCTGCGGAGTCACGGCGAACACGGAGTAATGGAATTTGTTCTGGAACCGATAGACCTCCCCGGCAATACGGGTGATCTCCCGCTTGGTTTGCTGGGCGGACGTTTGCGCGGGTGCGAGCGCCAATCCCAAGGCCATCCACAGAGCGAAGGTGGCCAAGGATAGCGACAAGGGCGGCGAGCACATAGGCCACTTGCATTTCATGCCGGGTCTCCACGATGAGGGAACGGCCCGTGCGGAGCCGAGGATCAAACGCCTTTTTCGAAACTGGCGCAGGTGTCGGAATTGACCCTTCCCCTACACCAAGGCACGCAGCGATTCAATTTCTTTCAGCCTAAAACGTTCAAAAGCCGGACGAGTGGAGGGGATGGAGGATCGTGCCCGCCTGTCATCGTAGGGGCGGTTCGCGAACCGCCCTCACGTCAAGCGCGAGGTTGCAAGGGTGCCACGGACAAGCTTTGCTTGTCCGTGCTAGTTGGGACTGCCGTGTACTCCGGGATTCACGGACAAACGAGCTTGTCCGCGCCACCCTCGAAACCGGAAGGAATTGATAGTGGGGCGGGCGTCCCGCCCGCCTCACGTGCGACTGGAAACATTGGCCGAACATAGCCGAGTACCCTTGGAGGGGAATCCATTCGAAAGACTGACTTTGTAGCAGAGATTTGGCGGGCGGGACGCCCGCCCCACCATTCCTGACCCTCGCAACGCAACAAACCCAATGGGGCGGACAACCTGCCCGCATCTGCGTCTTTGCGCCTTTGCGTGAGGTATCGGCGGGGCGTGCCCGGTCTCCCCGCCTCGACAAAAAGGCTTCAACGTTTCGCGGAAATCTTTTAGACTGATCGCTTCCCTCCACCCGCCAGGAAAGGCGGGCGGAGGGCAAATTCCGAGGGAGGACGATGCAAACGGATCTTGCGCGCTTTCACCCGGCCGTGGCGGGCTGGTTCCAAACAGCCCTGGGCGAACCCACCGCGCCCCAGCAGTTGGGCTGGCCTTCCATTCAGGAACGGCGGCACACCCTGATCGCCGCGCCCACCGGCTCCGGCAAGACGCTGGCGGCCTTTCTGGCGGCCATTGACGAGTTGGTGCGCCGGGGGCTGAACAGCGGCTTGGGCGGAGCGCTGGGGGGCGAACTGGAAGACGCCACTTCCGTGCTCTACGTCTCTCCGCTCAAGGCCCTCAGCAACGACATTCAGCGCAACCTGGAGGAGCCCCTGCGGGGCATCGGGGAGGAGCTGCGCGCCCTGGGCCTGCCCGAGGTGGGCATCCGCACCATGGTGCGCACGGGAGACACGCCCCCCGGCGAGCGCACGGCCATGCTGCGCCGTCCGCCCCACATTCTGGTCACCACCCCTGAGTCCCTCTACATCCTGCTCACCAGCGAGGGCGGTCGGCGCATGCTGCGCACGGTGCGCACGGTGATCGTGGATGAAATCCACGCCCTGGTGGCGGACAAGCGCGGCTCCCACCTGGCCCTGTCCCTGGAGCGGCTGGCCGCCCTCACCGGCGAGGGGCTGGTGCGCATCGGCCTGTCGGCCACCCAGCGCCCCATCGCCGACGTGGCGCGCTTCCTGGTGGGAACGGCCAACCTGGACGACCGGGGCGAGCCCCGCTGCGCCATCGTGGACGTGGGTCATGCCCGCGAACTGGAGCTGGCCATCCTCCTTCCCGGCTCGCCCCTGGAGGCCGTCATGTCCGGGGAGGTGTGGGAGGAGGTGTTCGGCCAGCTGGCGGAACTGATCCGGGCCCACCGCACCACCCTGGTGTTCGTGAACACCCGCCGCATGGCCGAGCGCGTGGCCCGCAAACTCACCGAGCTGCTGGGGGCGCAGCACGTCACCTCCCACCACGGCAGCATGGCCAAGGAGCACCGGCTGGACGCGGAGCAGCGGCTCAAGGCGGGCGGACTGCGCGCCCTGGTGGCCACCGCCTCCCTGGAGTTGGGAATAGACATCGGTGCGGTGGACCTGGTCTGCCAGTTGGGCTCGCCCCGCTCCATCGCCGCGTTTTTGCAGCGGGTGGGGCGCTCCGGCCATGGGGTGGGCATGCTGCCCAAGGGGCGGCTCTTCCCCGCCAGCCGGGACGACCTGGTGGAATGCGCGGCCCTGCTGGACGCGTGGCGGCGGGGGGAGCTGGACACCCTGGTCATCCCCCAGCAGCCCATGGACATCCTGGCCCAGCAGATCGTGGCCGCGGTGGCCTGCGAGGAATGGGGCGAGCAGGAACTGTACGACACCGTATGCCGCGCCTGGCCCTACCGCGGCCTGTCCCGCGAATCGTTCACCCAGGTCTTGCGCATGCTGGCCGAGGGCTTCGCCACCGGGCGGGGCAGGCGGGGCGCCCACCTGCACCGGGACGCCGTCAACGGCCGCCTGCGCGGGCGGAAAGGAGCGCGTCTGGCCGCCATCACCTGCGGCGGCGCCATCCCGGACACGGCGGATTACGACGTGATGCTGGAGCCCGCGGACATGCGCATCGGCACGGTGAACGAGGACTTCGCCATCGAGAGCATGCCGGGAGACATCTTCCAGCTGGGCAACGCCTCCTGGCGCATCCTGCGCGTGGAGCCGGGCAAGGTGCGCGTGGAGGACGCGCAGGGGCTGCCCCCCACCATTCCCTTCTGGCTGGGCGAGGCCCCCGGCCGCAGCCACGAACTTTCCGCCGCGGTCTCCCGCCTGCGGGAGGAGGTGGGCCGGCGGCTGGCGCCGGCTCCGGCGGAGCGGAATCCGGCTGAACAGATCGCGCCGGGCGGGGTGTGTGTGGAGGACGCGCAGGGGCCGCCCGCGGCCGCGGCCTGGCTGACCGGGGAGGTGGGGCTGACTGCCGGGGCGGCGGAGCAGATCGCCGAATATCTGGCCGGGGCCCAGGCCGTGCTGGGCGTCATGCCAAGCCAGCAGACCCTGGTGCTGGAGCGGTTCTTCGACGAGTCCGGCGGCATGCAACTGGTCGTTCACTCGCCCTTCGGCAGCCGCCTCAACCGCGCCTGGGGGCTGGCCCTGCGCAAGCGCTTCTGCCGCAAGTTCAATTTCGAGCTTCAGGCCGCGGCCACCGACGACGCCATCGTGCTCTCCCTGGGCGAAACCCACTCCTTCAAGCTGGACGAGGTGTTCCGCTACCTGCATTCCGCCTCGGTGCGCCCCCTGCTGGTGCAGGCCCTGCTGGACGCCCCCATGTTCCCCACCCGCTGGCGCTGGAACGTCACGCGGGCCCTGGCCGTGCTGCGCTGGCGGGGCGGGCGCAAGGTGCCGCCCCAGTTGCAGCGCATGCAGGCGGAAGACCTGGTGGCGGTGTGCTTTCCCGACCAACTGGCCTGCTTCGAGAACATCAGCGGCGAGCGCGAAATTCCCGACCATCCCCTGGTCAACCAGACCGTGCGCGACTGCCTGGAAGAAGCCATGGACATCGAGGCCCTGGAGGCCCTGCTGCGGGCCATCGAAGGAGGCGAGAAAATCCTGGTGGCCCGCGACCTCAGCGAGCCCTCCCCGCTGGCCCATGAAATCCTCAACGCCAAGCCCTATGCCTTCCTGGACGACGCGCCCCTGGAAGAGCGGCGCACCCGGGCGGTGGCCACGCGCCGCTGGCTCGATCCGGCGGACGCCGCGGAGCTTGGCGCCCTGGACGCCGCGGCCATAGAAAAGGTGCGCGGCGAGGCCTGGCCCCAGGCCGATTCGCCGGACGAGTTGCACGACGCCCTGGTCCTGCTGGGCTTTCTCACCGATGCGGAAGGCCGGGCGGGGAACGGCGGGGAGGAAGGGCCGCGCGACCCCCGCGGCTGGACGCACCTGCTGGAGTCGCTGGCCGCCGAGGGCCGCGCCACGCTATTGCAAAGCGGGCTGCAAAGCACGGCGCCGCACGGGGATGAGGGCCCGCTGCTGTGGGTGGCGGCCGAACGCCTGTCCGAGCTGCTGGCGTTGTACCCGGATGCGTCTCTCACGCCCCCGATCGCCCCCGCGCCCGATCACGACCGCCCCTGGGAGCGGGAGGCGGCGCTGGTGGAGTTGATCCGGAGCCGGCTGGAAGGGCTGGGGCCCGTCACTCCGCAAGCTCTGGCCGAAAGCTTGGGGCTGCCCCCGCCACGGGTGGATGCGGCCCTCCTGACCCTGGAGGGCGAGGGGTTCGTGCTGCGCGGCGCCTTCACCCCCGGCGTGCAGGAGGGCAGCGAATGGTGCGAGCGGCGCCTGCTGGCGCGCATCCACCGCTACACCCTGAACCGGCTGCGGGCGGAGATCGAACCCGTTTCGGCCCAGGACTTCATGTGCTTCCTGCTGAACTGGCAGCACGCCGGGCCGGACACCAAACAGCAGGAACGCCCGCAGGGGCAGGAGGGGCTGGCCGCCGTGCTGGCCCAATTGGAAGGCTTCGAGGCCGCGGCCGCCGCCTGGGAGGAGGACATCCTGCCGGCCCGGCTGGACAATTACGACCCCGCCTGGCTGGATGCCCTCTGCCTGTCGGGCCGCATCGCCTGGATCCGCCTCACCGCCCCGGTTCTGGCCGTGCGGGGGCGGAGGGGCTGGGCGCCCGTGCGCGCCACCCCCATCACCCTGGCCGCCCGGCGGGCGCTTCCCGCCTGGCGCGGCGCGTCCCTGTCATCCACTTCCGGCGTGGAGGGCGACCCGGCCGAGCTGTCCTCCCCGGCGCGTGCCGTGCGGGAGCACCTGCGCCGTTACGGCGCGTCGTTCTTCAGCGACCTGGCCGAAGGCACGCGCATGCTGCCTGTCCAGGTGGAAGGGGCCCTGGCCGAGTTGGCCGCCCTGGGGCTGGTCACTTCCGACAGCTTCGCGGGCCTGCGGGCCCTGCTTATTCCTGCCTCCCGCAAGCGCCGCCCGCTCTTGCGGGGCCGCCCGCGTGGCGCGCCCGTCCCGGGGATGGAATCCGCCGGCCGCTGGGCCCTGCTGGAGCCCTCCCGGGAAGAGGCCGCGGAGGATACCGCAGCGCCGGACCGGGAGGAACAGCCGCCCCCCGCGCCCGCAAGGCCGCCAGCGCCTGACCCGGTGGAGACGGTGGCGTGGGCCCTGCTGCGCCGCTACGGAGTGGTGTTCCGGCGGGTGCTGGAACGGGAGAGCGCCCTGCCGCCGTGGAGACTGCTGCTGCGCGCCTACCGCCGCCTGGAGACGCGGGGCGAGGTGCGCGGGGGGCGATTCGTGACCGGCTTCGCGGGCGAGCAGTACGCCCTGCCCGAAGCGGTGGGAGCCCTGCGGGCCCTGCGCCGCAGACAGAATGAGCGCCGCGGGCTGCCCGGGGGGGAATTCACGGTGCTCAGCGCCTCGGACCCGCTCAACCTGATGGGCATCCTGACCCCCGGCAACCGCATCCCCGCCATCGCCACCAACCGCGTGCTGCTGCGCGACGGCCTGCCCGTGGCCGTACGGGAAGCCGGCAGGGTGCGTTGGCTGGCCGATCTGGACCCGCACGATCAATGGGAGGGGGAAAACGCCCTGCTGCGCCGCAAGGCGCCCATTCCCCTGCACGCCTTCCGCAACCGCATGGGATAAAAAGCCCGCTGCACAACCGATTGCCGAGGAGAAGACCATGCCCGCCTACATCATCGCCAACGTGGACGTGAAAGACCCGGAAGCCTACCAGGAATATGCCGCCCAGACGCCGGGGCTGGTGGAGAAATTCGGCGGCAAGTTCATCGTGCGCGGGGGGGAGTTCGAGCAGGTCGAGGGCGACTGGCCCCTGGCCCGGATCGTGGTGGTGGAGTTTCCCACCATGGCCCAGGCGAAAGAGTTCTATTTCTCTCCGGAATACGAGGCCACCAAAGCCATCCGCGAAAAAGCCGCCGACAGCCAGGTATTCATCGTGGATGGCGCGTAGTTCCTGCGGGGGCGTTGCCCCGAAACGCTTGCGTGTCGCGCGTTTCTCCCCTCAGCAGGGGTTTACACCCCTGCACCCCTTTGGGGCGAAGTTGCCGGGCCAGCCCGGCAACTTCGCGGGACAAGGATGTACGGGGAGATACCCCAGTCGGGTGCAGGGAGCT
>CBDUSX010000051.1:0-14178 GCA_965369935.1 uncultured bacterium | reverse complement strand
ATTACCCGACCACCAGCTTCCCGGATTTCTCGTTCCAGGCGGCCAGAACGAACCAACCCAGGGCAATACCGGCAAGCATCAGGATGGCGCCCGGCCAGTTGATGAAATCCGGCAGGAAATAGCTGTCATCCCCCCATTTTTCCCGCGCATTGGTGGACGCCAGCAGCAGGGAGAACAGGGCGCTTGAAACCGAGAAGGCGGCCAGCACCAGGAAGAACTTAAACTGGCCTTCCCCCGCCCGCCACAGGCTTCCCGAGGCGCACCCGCCGGCCAGCACCATGCCGATCCCGAAGATCAGCCCGCCGGAAATACTGCCCACGAACACGGAGGGGTTGACGAACTCCTCGACGGCGCGGACATCGCTGAGATCCGACCCCTTGATGATGCTGAAGCCGGCCACCCCGACCATCAGCGCCAGGGCGGCGCCCTTGGTCATTTCCCCGTCGCCTGTCATGAACGGGTCGCGAAAAGCCCGCACCATGCAAAAGCGGGTGCGCTGATTGACGATGCCCAACGCGATTCCGAGCAGCACGAGTACGCTGCGATGTCCGGTGATGCCGGCGTAGGTGAATTCGGTGCCGTCGAGGACCACCAACACTAGCAGCAGCGCCAGCAGCGCAACGCCGATGTGGGGCTGGTAACGGTACCAGTCAACGGCGGCTTTTTTCCTGGAATTCACGGGGGCGGGCGTCCGCGGAGCCTCCCTGGCCAGATCCCAGACGAGAATTTTCAAGCCCACGTATGCCCCGCCGAACAAGCCGAGCATGAACAGCGGCCCCGCCAGGGACAAGGCGCTGAACGCGCTGAGGAACCCGCCGATGGTGCAGCCGATGCCCAGCACCGCGCCGATGCCCAGCAGGACGCCCCCAATGACGCTGCGGACGATGTCCCGCAGGTTGGTAATACGGAAGGCGAATTGCCTGGACAACAGGGCCGCGATCAGCGCGCCCAGAATCAGGCTTAGATTGGTCACCGACGTGGTGAACAGCCAGGGCGGCGACTGCTCCCCGACGGGCAGATCGAAGGCCGCAAGGAGCCAGTTTCCCCAATTCATCACGCCTTCGGAGACGGCCCAGGGCTTGGCATAGGCGAACATCATCACGTTCAGCAATCCGATCAGCAATCCCCCCGCCCAGGGCGTCCACTGGCTGCCAAACAAGGCCTGGTATTCAGGAAGCAGAAACCCGGAGCCCTCCGCGTCTCCGGCCTGGCCGGTCACTGTCCCCTTTCCCGCGCTCACTTGGAAAATCCCCTAATGTAATTGATCACGTTCCAGACATCGTCCTCGGAGAGCACCGGCGCCCAAGTGGGCATCAGGCCGCGGCCATTGAGAATCTTCCATGCCAGGCTGCCGTCCGACTGATTCATGAGCTTTTTGTCCCGGAAGCTTGCGGTCTGAATTTGGAGCACCTTGGCGGACGGGCCGTCCCCCCGGCCTGAGTCGCCATGACAAAAATAGCAGTACTTGTCGTAGACTTTTTTGCCCGCCGCCACCGATTTCCCCGACGGGGCAATGAGGTTCTTGTAGCCGTTGGCTTCCGGCGGCGCTCTCCAGGCGGACTGCGCGCCGGCGGTGAGGGCCACCGCCATGCCGGCCAGGCCTATGCACAGACCGATCAGGATCGCCCGCGCGGCCACGTCGCGGGACAGTCTGATGGCAAACCCACTCATGGCAATATTCCCGTACCCGGCACGCGGGTTCTCAATCATCCACCGCATCGAAAATCTCCAGAATCACTTGCTCCACCTGCCTGGCGATGGCTCTCAATTCGGCATTGTGGAGAACCTCCGGCATGAAATACGGATTAACGGTCATCAGCACCACCTCGCCGCTGCCCGCTCTGGCATAGACCACCATCCGGCAGGGCATGAACACACCCATGCGCGCGTCCTTGCGCAGGCTTTCAATGCCCAGCATGAGGTTGCAGAATTCGAGAATCGTGTAATGGGCATAGGGAATCGTGCCTCCACCGATCCGCTCCAGTCTTTGGTCAAAGCGCTTCTTGAAATCCCGAACGTTGGTGACCGGGAAATTCCTGCTGCCGGCTGCGCTTTTAATGTCGGCGATGACCTGCTCGAAGTCCGCCCGGACGGTTTTTGTCCATAGGTAGGCCTCCCGCTTTCCGGCCCTCGTGGCCGCTTCTCCCGCGAGCGCGCAGTTTCCGAACAACAGGGCCGCGGCCAGCATCGCTGCAATCGCGCAGGCTGGTTTCCGCCCGGCACGCTTCCGGTTCGCCGATTTCAGGCCAGGAGGCTGCAAGCTGGAATGTTTCAAGCCGGACTCTTTCAAGCAAACTTCACCTTGGAGAACGCCTTCTTGGTGACGTTTTCGCTATTCGTGAATTCCGCCGTCAGCGGCGCCTCCTTGGCCGCTCTCAGCTTGAACCGGATCAGCGGGTTTGGGCTGGTCGCCGAAGTCATGTCGTATTGGCAGACCGGATCGTCCCCGTATTTGATGATCATGGTCCTCAGGAAATAGGCCGGCCGCGCGAACCCGTACTTGCCGTCCTTGAATTTCAGGCCCGTGTATGAGTTGTGCCGCACCTTGACCCGCACCTCGATGATCTGATCTTTTTTGATCCGTCTCGGCACGCGGATTTTCGGGTTCTTGAATACTTTCTTGGCCATGATCCACCTCCTAATTGTGTTCGCGGATGCGGTCATCCAGCGTGGGGGCAATGGGGCTGGTCTTCTCGATAAAGCGGATTAATTCCTCCACTGCGACCTTGCCGGTATCCTGCACGTCTTTCACCCCCGGGGCGGTCTGAAACTGAGTGTTCGCGCTCACGATCGCGTAGTCCCGCTTCAGGTCCACCGGCTTGTCCCCGATGTGGAGTTCCACGATGCGGCTGCCCATGGGGCTGGATTCGTTGTAGCGCACCCGCATGCCCGCGAAGCGCACCATGTCTCCGCCCAGCTGCAGGTAGGGGTCCTCGTTCAACACGTTGTCAATGGCGCTTTCCAGCACGTTCTTGATGACCTGTCCCGACATTCTGTAGGTGATGATCGTCCCCAGGGTGGGCACCATGTTGTAGACGTCCTCCACCCGGATGTCCCCCGGCAATAAGGTTGCGCCGAACCGCCACGCCGGGGCGAAGGCCACGTCCGCATCGGCGATGTCCTTGTAGGCGTCGGTGATGAAGTTGTCCATCGTGCTCTGCCAGCGGGCGCGCCGGTAGAGCATGGTCTTGGTGACGCCGATCATCCGCGTCAGCTTTTTCTCGTACGGCGCGTAGGCCTTGTCTATCAATTCCGCGATCCGGGGATCGGCCGGAACGTCCTTGGCCACGACGGGAATAATTTCGTGCTCGAAGTCCACCACCTTGCCGTTCCTCACTTTCAAGTCCAGCCTGCCCAGGTATTTGCCATGGGAGCCCGCCTGTACCACAACGGTGCTGCCCACCACCGGCGGCTGCAGCACCTTGTCGTGGGTATGCGCGCCCACGATGGCGTCAATTCCCTTGACCCGCGAGGCATACTTCTGATCCACCCTGTATCCCATGTGGGAGAGCACGACGATCACGTCGGCCTTGCCGTCCCTGCGCAGGGCCTTGATCAGTTTGGTGACCTCCCGTTCCCGAAGCCCGAAGCTCCAGCCCTCGGTCAGTTTGCGGTCGCCGGTTTTGGCGGTCCATTGATAGGTGAGTCCGATAATGGCGACCTTAACGCCCTGAATCTCCCGGACGATATACTGTTCCAGCGCCGGATCACCCCATTCCATATCGTAGACATTGGCGGCGATTATGGCGAACTTCGCCTCTTTCCGCCGCTCCAGCAGCACCTCCTTCGGATAAAGAAAATCCACGTTGCCCGGCACCATGGCGTCGTAGCCCATGGCGTTCATCACCTGCACCACCGGCTTGCCCAATCCGAAGAGAGGCACCGGCGTTCCGTGAAAGGTGTCCCCGGCGTCCAGCAGCAGGGTGTTGTCCGGCATCTCGGCCCGGAGGCGCTTGACCAGGGTCGCGATGTGCGCGAAGCCTCCTACCTTGCCTTCCCTGAGGGCCTTCTCCAGGTACCCCGCCTCTCCTTCCTCGCGGTGATATATCGGCCGCAGGTAGGCGTGGGTGTCGTTGGTCCACAGAATGCGGATCGTCACCGCCCGCTCCGCTCCCGCCCACGCGGGCAGGGCGGCGGCGAACAGGCTCACCAGCACCAGCAGTACGCTCCAGCTTCCGTGGCTCATCCGCCTCCAATCCGCCAACAACTCTCCTCGCGCGCAAACCGCCGGGCCGCACGCATTTCAGGCCGCGCGGGCGGATGATGACCGCCCATCTTCGGGCCCGCTGGCGGCGGGCGGCACATTCCCGCCGCCTGCAAGCAAATACCGCTAGGACGAGCGGTACGGCTTTGCCGAACTCATTCCCGGGCCGTAGGGGATCCAGCGCACGCCGTTGTTGCCGTGCCCGGCCTTGTCCACGACCTCGATCTCTTCCATTTTAGCCACGTCCAGAAACACGGCTTCGCGGGATTTCTTGCACGTCACGAGCGCGGTTTTGCCGTCGGGCGTAAAGGCCACGTTGTGTGCGCCCAGGGGCGTGTCCACGGTTGTGATGACCTTGTCGTTGATCACGTCAATGAAGGTCACGAAGTCGTCGTCCTCGCTGGTGCCGATGGCGATCTTGTGATTGCCGGGAGGAAAGTAGACCGCGTTGGCCTTTTTCCCAGCCGGGATCTTGGTTTTCAGTTTCATTGTTTTCATGTCAATGACGGCGAATGCATCCTCGCCGTACAGCCCGACATAAGCCTTGGTGTTGCTCCAGTTGAAGGAGATATTGTTGGGCTTCCCTCCGACTTTCACCGTGCCCATAATCTTGTGATTTACGGCATCGATGAAGGTCACTTGCCCCACCCGAAAGCCGGTGACCCCGGCGATCTTGCCGTCATAGGTCATCTTCATGCCCTTTGAACCGACGACGGGAAAGGTCTTCACCACTTTCATGGTTTCGATGTTGATCATGTCGACACCGCCCTTGTTGCCCTTTTTCGGATCCCAACCCGAGTTGGTGATGTAGACGTGCTTGTTGTCGGGCGTAAACACCACGTCCCTCGTTCGCGTGCCCGTGGTGCGCACCTTGCCGATCACCTTGTGCCGGCTCGTATCGATAAACGTCGCCAGCCCTTTCTTCTTGTCCTGGACGTTTCCCCACACCGCCAGGTTGCGGAAGGGGCTGAACGCGCCGTGGAGCGGGCCCATGCCGCCGGTATCGAAGTGGACGACGATTTTGTCCGTGTAGGTGTCCACCACCCAAAAGCTGCCGCTCTTCTTCGCGTTGTTGCTGACGTAGTTGTAGCGTCCTCCGGGCACCACCCAACTGTGATGAGGACGCTTGTTCTTCTTGATGAAGTCGTCGTCCTTGTCGCTGATGGATTTGCCGGCCTTTCGCATCAGGTTCTTCTCGTACTCCCAGAAGTTGATGACTTTCAGCTTCCTCCGGGTCTTCGCATCGTAGACCGTGACATAGCCTTCGTTCTGACCGTTGATGTAAAATTTTCCTTCCTTCCCGGCCAGCTTTTCGGGCTGGTAGGGCCAGCTCATCTGGGGATCCAGGAAGGTCTTGTGCATCATTTTCGGGCCGGCGGCGGCCATGGGCGCCAGACCCAGCCACATCACCAGTCCCGCAACCAACAACCCGGCCAGGGCGGCCACGCCGTATCCACTTCGATCAGTTAGCGATTTCATCAGAACCCCCTCAGATTCGGATTTATAAAATTCCCCCTTGCGCCGGTAGTCAACATCCACCGACTGTCACCTTCACACTTGCCACGCCGATCCATTTTCCGTGCTTGTTGCACTCGGAAATACACACAACCTCCCCGCTTTGCCCCAGGCGAATTTGGGTCGAAAGGTAGGCCTGTCCGTTCGCGGGGGTGAAATGGAATCTCCCCTTGTTCACCACCGGATCCCCATAGAACAGGATTTCCACGCTTTGAATGTAATGATCCGGCTCCATGGGATGGTCCACCTCCACGTACGCGGGCACGATGGAGCCGTCCTCCGCGATGGGCGGCATGCCCAGGCTCGGAGTGTGCATTTTCTCGAAGCTTGTCAGCTTTTTCGGATTCGCCGCGTAGTTGATGATCTTCGGCAGCGCAGCATAAATTTCCTCGTAGGACAGAAACGTCGCGCCGACCAGAACCAGCGGAGATACCGTGACCACCTTCCGCAGCAGCGACCTTCTCGATATTCCTTCTACGCGTTCCATTTTGTGCCTCCCGGTGGATCGGGTTTAAGATTCAAGCCGCGACAGGCGGTGCAAAGCTTTCAGGTAATAGACGAATGCCGCCAGGAACCGCCGGCCGGAGTCGCCGGGATCTTCCTCGAACAGCCTGGCATCCAGGGCCGCCAGGGACAGCAGCAGTTCCCGCGCCTGCCGCCGGTAAACGGAATTCTTTGTGACCTGATAGGCGTTCACCAGCGCAAGCGCCATCACGCCGTTTTCAGCCAGCGGCACCTCCGCGGAGACGTGCTCTCCGCGCCGCAGGCCGGCCGGAGCAGGAACGTTCCACAGGCGGTAGGCGCCGGCCTCGGCGGAGAAAAGCCGGGCGCGGGACCAGGCCAGGATGCTCGTGAAGGCCTCCAGGTATTCCCGCCGGCCGGTAAGCTGATACCCCGCAATGAAGGCCAGCGCGCCCCAAGAGTTGTCCTTCAACTGGCCCAGCCGCACCGGGCGCTTGTGGCCGGGCTTGTAGTAGCTGTACATCCCTTGTCCTTCGGACATCATTTTCTTCCTCAGGAAATCCAGCGTTGCCTTCAGCACGCTTAGCAGCCGGGGCGCGGGATCGGTCTTGTACATCTCCGACAGCACGTAGACCGCCTCCCCGTTCCAGGCCGTGTAAACCGTCGCGTCAAGAGCCGGTTTGCGCGCGCGGGCTCTCTTGCCGGCCGGCAGCCTGTAATACTTTTTGTCCTTTCCGTCGAGACTGCCTGACAGCCCTCCGCCCCGCCGCGGGACGAAGGTGTTCAGGAAGAACTCAAGCGATTTCCTGTAGATGTCCTCGTATTTGCGTTCCTTCCGTGGCTGCCGCCGGGCCGCGGCCCTCCCAGCCGCCAGTTGGTAGGCGCGCAGGAGATTCACGTTGGTCACCAGCATTTTCTCGTAATGGGGATCGCTCCAACGCCTGGTGTCGCCGTAGCGGTGAAATCCGCCTTCGATGGGGTCGTACAAATGGCGGCTCACCCGGTCCAGCGTGGCCAGCACCGCCCCAAGCGCCTCCTGATCCTCCTGACCGCCCCGCGGCTCGAGAAAGTATTGGACCACCCGCGCCAAAGGGTATTTCCTGCCCAGTCCGAATCCGCCGTATTCTTCATCAAAGCTGTCGAGCGCCACCTCGACGAATTGCGCGTGCTTGCGGGACGCCAAGCGACGTAGCGGCGCCGGGGCCCCTGCCGGCGGGGCCCCTTCTTTCATGGAAGCGGCCCGCGCCTCGATGAGTAATGCCCGCACGTCCTTCACGCTGGGTGCGGTCTCCGCCTTGCGCTCAGGCGCGTTCTTGCGGATTTCCGCCAGCACCTGCCGCATTCCGGATAGGAATTCCTCCTGCTTGAGGGTGCCGCTGAACGTCAGGAACCGCTTTCCCTCCGGGGTGAAAATCACCGTGGTGGGGATGCCCTTGCTGACGTACAGATGTTGCAGGTCCTGGCGCTGATCCAGGTCCACAAATACGTTGATGAAATTCCGGTTCAGATAGGCCGACACCTCCAGTTTTTCCAGGGTCTGCCGCTCGTACACCTTGCACCAGAAACACCAGACGGCGGACAGCACCATGAACACGGGCTTGTTCTCCCGCGCGGCCAGGTCGAACGCCTCCTGCGAATACTCCCGATAGGCGATGTTGGAGGTGTGGTGGTAATAACTCCGGCCGATTGCCGGAACACCCATTACCGCTCCGAACACCGCCATCCCGAGAACAAAACGCGTCGTAATCCTTCGCCATGGGCTCAAGTCCGCCCTCCTGGCAAAAAATTCGCAGCAGCTACGGGCGGGCGTAGCTGTACCCTTGCTCCTGCAACTCCATTACGCGCACGATCCCGGCGGGAACGATTGCGTTTTGTATGAACGCATCCTGCAATAGATCGGCCTTGGTGTACTTTTTCTTGTTCATGGTGTTTTTGCACACGGCGAACTTGATGTTGCCAAATGCGTGCAGGGATTGCAGGCGCTTTTGCAGCTTGGAGTTCTTGTGGAACATCGCGAGTCCCGGTCCGTTGGCCACGATCTCGACCTCAACGTCGCCGATCCCGTAATACTTGACCACGTTCTTGGCGTTATTGAGCGCAATGTTCATGGTTTTGAAATCGGACGTAGTGACATGGATCACCACCTTGTGCACCTTGTCCTCGTCTTTGCCGGCAAGGGCAACGCCGAACAGGCCGGATACGATCAGCAAGGCGGCCATGCAGGCACCAATCAAACTTCTCTTTCTCATTATCTACCCCCTAAGAATTACTGGACTGCCTCCTTTGCTCGATTTAAACCCTGGATGGCGGGTTCCCCGCCCAGCCATCCATTCCCCCGCATACGATCCTGTGGTTCGGGCCGGCAGCGCATGTTCCACGGCCATTGAGTCAATGCCCGCATCCATCGGCCGGCGCCGAATACCATGCAATAATATTATGAAAAACATCCCCGGATTCCTTCCGCCACATCCGGAGACCCGTTATGCCTCATTCGCCGGACTCGGGAACCATACCGCAGTCCCTAGCCCAGCCGGCTGTCGGAATATGTGATTTAGTCACAGAGCAGTGACTAAATTTCTCGGCCCGCCCGCTTGGCGCGGCCCATCGCCGGAACGCGCAAGGGGTGCCGCGGGAGTTTGCAAAACCGAACTCCCGGCGATTGAGAGCAAAAGAGGGAGGCGCCCCGTGTGGGAGCGGGCGGGCCGGTGTGGCCCCTGCGCCGGTCGGCAAGGACCTATCTAAAGAAATGGTGCAAACACATGGCAGGCCATGCTTCTCCATGTTATGGTTCGCCGCGCGAGTATGTGATTTAATCACAGATGGCGCGCCTGCCATGAACTACGTTCATGCGGGATTGCCCGCCCGGCTGCCCGCACCGAATCAAGCACGGATCCCCTCGACCGAGGAGTGGCGCGCCGCCGGAGATGCGGCGCGGCCCTTGCGCTTTCTCCGGCAGGGCGGGAAACCTGCGAAAGGCATGAAAGAAATGGACGGCAACGGATACGATTTTCCCGGCGATCTCTGCTACGACCGCACCCATCACATGTGGGTGCGCGGGATCGAGGAGGAAAACAGGGCGGTGATCGGCATTGACATGCTGGGCCTGGCTTCCCTGGGAGACCTGGCTTACATCGTGCTGAATGAGGCGGGTGCCACGGTCAGGCGGGGCGAGTCCATCGGCACCCTGGAAGCGGCCAAGATGACCGGCGACTTCATCGCGCCGGTAAGCGGGGTGCTTCTCGGCCGGAACGCCGAGGCGCTGCGCAATCCCGCCCTGGTCAACGAGGACCCCTACGGCCGGGGATGGCTGGTGGAAATCGCCCCGGCGGACTGGAGCGGCGAAATCTCCCAACTGGTGGCGGGAAGTGACGTTCCACCATGGGTGGACTCCGAACTCGAACGATTCAGGAGCGAAGGATGGATCGAATGAATCCCTGGCGGCTGATCACACACGACGGCGTGACGGCCTCCGCGGGACTGGCCGCCGATGAAACCCTCACCGCCCTGGTAGGGGAGGGCGCTTCCCGCCCGGTGCTGCGCCTCTACACTTACCGGGAATGCGCCCTGGTGGGGCGCTTCCAGAACATCTACAACGAACTGCGGCTGGAAAATTGCGCCGCCGGGAAGTTGCCGGTCAACAGGCGGCCCACCGGAGGCGGGGCGATCGTGATGGGGCCCGATCAACTGGGCGTCGCGTGGATCGTGCAGGGGGCCGCGGAAGACAGCTACGTGAAAGCCCGCGAGATGATGGCCCACTTTGCCGGGGGCCTGCTGCGGGGGCTCGAAGGGATGGGCGTACGCGCGGCATTCCGGGGGAAAAACGATCTGGAGGTGGATGGCCGCAAGATCGCCGGGCTGGGGATATTCCGCCATTCCGGCGGTGGCGTGTTGTATCATGCTTCCCTGTTGGTGGACCTCGATGTGGAATTCATGCTGGAGATACTGAACACGCCGTTCGAGAAAATCACGGACAAGGAAATCCGCACGGTCGCGGCCAGAACTTCCACGGTGCGCAAGGAAGCGGGCGCCGGAATCACGCTGGATGAGGTGCGGCGGCAGGTGGCCGAGGGATTCGCCGCCGCCTTCGGGGCGGAACTGGAGCCGGATCGGTTCACCGGCGCGGAAGAGGCGCGGATTGCGCAGTTGGAAGCGGCGAAGTATTGCACGGATGACTGGGTGTATCAGGCGCCCGAGGTGGCCGACGCTTTCGGGTCGGCCAAGGTCAAAACGCCCGCGGGCCTGCTGGACGTGCGCGTCACTGTGGCGGGGAGCATGGTCAAGGCCGCCTTCATCACCGGGGATTTCTTCGCCGGAGAAGCCGCCGTCGCGGCCCTCGAGGCAGGGCTGCGCTGGCACCGCGCGGACCACGCGGCCATACGCGAGACCCTTGCCAGGATTCACGGAGAGCGCTACGGCGAGCTGGCCGGTCTTCCCCTGGCGTCCCTGGTGGAAGCGGTCGGGGCATCCGTGGATCAGGCGCGCGCCGCCGAGGCGGGAGGCAATCCCGCGGCCTATGGCTGCTTCGCCAACCCGCAGGGATAAGCCGGCCGCGCCGCAGGGAAGCGGCTCATGACAATCCCGCGGGCCGTAATTGCCGCTGCGCCTCCGGAGGGGCATGTGTTGCATCCAATGCTGAATCCCATGCAAGGGGCGAAAGAGGCGGGCCGAAAGGGCCCCGCCGTCCGCCGGGCCCCCGCGCGCATCACCTTTTACGCGCCCGGCCTGAGGCGGTACAAGACCGCCGACTACGCCACCCACGACGCCGCCGAGTTCGCCTCCATCAGCGTTACCGGTACCGCCTGCGCGCTGAGCTGCGAGCATTGCAAGACGGGCGTGCTGAGGGGAATGGCGGACCTCCCCCGCTCCGGGGAGTCACTGTTCGGCCTGTGCGCCCGCGCGGCGGAGCGCGGGGCCCGCGGCGTGCTGATCTCGGGAGGATGCGACAGCCGGGGCCGGGTGCCCCTCCGGCACCACATGGCCGATCTGATCCGGGCCAGGCGGGAGTTGGGACTGGTCTTGCGGGTGCACCCGGGGCTGCCGGACGAGGAAACCTGCCGGGGCCTGGCCGAGGTTGGCGTGGACGGCGCGATGGTGGACATCATCGGCCACGTGGATACGATCCGGGACGTGTATCACCTGGACGCCAGGCCCCACGACTACGAGCGGGTTCTGGAGCGCCTGGAACGCCATGGGGTGCCGGCGGTGCCGCACATCGTGCTGGGGCTCCATTTCGGCAGGATGCTCGGAGAATGGCAGGCGCTGGAGATGGTGGCGCGCCATTCCGCCAAGCTGCTGGTGCTGGTGATCCTGATGCCGCTGTCCGGGACGCCCATGGCCCACACTACCCCTCCGCCCCTGGAGCAGATCGGCGAATTCTTCCGGGCCGCGCGCAGGCGGCTGCCCGGCACCCCGGTGATGCTGGGCTGCGCCCGCCCCATGGGGCCCGTCAAGGCGGAGATTGACCGGCTGGCCATTGACGCCGGCCTGAACGGCATCGCCTACCCGGCCGAAGGCATGGTGGAGTATGCCAGGCTTGCCAATCTTGAACCCGAATTCGTCAATGCCTGTTGTGGCGTGGCCTGGTGAGGCCGGCCGTGCCGGAACGGCCCGCGCGGCGGCGGCGAGGAGCAGCTAAATGACCGGACAGCCCATCCCCCCAACGTCCCCCGAGGCGCACCATCAGGTCAGCCCGGAATACGTGCGCATCAGCCATGCGGCGGCCATGGAACTGAGCCTCAAGGGCGGCCGGTTCCTCCAGGGCTGTGGCTGCGGCTGCATCAACCTCCTGCAGAATTACGAGACCAGTTGCTTCGCCAACTGCGCCTATTGCGGACTGGCCCGCGAACGGCCGGGCGTGGCGGAGGAAAAGTCCTTTATCCGGGTGGACTGGCCCCTGTACCCGGCGGCGCTGGTGGCGGAAAGAATTGCGGCCAGGGAGGCGCGGGGCGGCGTGGGGCGGGTGTGCGTCTCGCAGGTGCAGCACCCGCGCGCCTATGCCGACCTGCTGACCATGTGCGCCCAGGTGCATGCCGCGGCGCCGCGGGTGCCCATCTCCGCGCTGGTCAGCGCCACGACCCTGGATGAGGAGCGGCTGCATGAAGTGAAGAGCACCGGCGTTGACATCATCGGCGTGGGGCTCGACGCCGTGAGCGAGGAGCTCTTTCTCCGCACCCGCGGCAGGGGCGCCCGCGGCCCGCATAGCTGGGAGCAACACTGGCAGATCGTCCGCGCCGCCCGCAGCATCTACGGACCCATGAACGTGAACTGCCATCTCATGGTGGGGCTGGGAGAAACCGACCGGGAGTTGGTGGACATGTTCTATCTGCTCGCATCCGAGCAGATCGCCGGCTATCTGTTCTCCTTCAATCCAGAGCCGGGCACGATGATGCAGGAGACGCCCCGCGCGCCGCTCCAGCGCTGGCGGCGGATTCAACTGGTCAAGCACCTGATCGAGCACCGGGGGCTGCCGCGGGAGGCCATCGTGTTTGACGCAGAGGGCGCCATCAACGAAATTCAGGGCCGGGAAGCCATCATCAATGACATCCTCAATGACACCTCGCGCTCCGGCCTGCCGTTCATGACCGACGGCTGCCCCGACCGCCAGGGCGAGGTGGCCTGCACCCGCCCCTATGGCTCCTACAGGCCGGGGGAGCCGTTCCGGGACTATCCGTTCCGGCCCGGCGCGGAAGACATCGCAACCATCCGCGGCCAACTGGGGCTGTAGAAGCGGTTTCAAAATTGACGTTTTGACCAAAAGCCCGACCCTTCGAGACAGGCGCCTGCGGCGCCTTCCTCAGGGAATCGGGCTTTCTGGGCCGTGGCCTGAGCGGAGAAGCAGGGCCACGTTCCGAGCGGAACCGAAGAGCCGCGTTCCTGAGGAACGAGCAGAGCGAGTGTCTCGCCTGTCCTGAGCGGAGTCGAAGGGAAGGGCGCGGCGCACGGGTATTTTTGAAATCGGTTTTAGCATCACGGGCCGACACCCGAGGCGGCATGAGCGCTTCAATCCACCGCGGTTCCACGCCTGTCCGGCTCATCCAGATGGGCATGGCCGAACCCTGGCGCACCCAGGCGGTGTATCACGCCGTCGCGGAACGGATGACGGCCGATACCCCGGACACGGTCATTCTCACCTGGCCCGCCTCGCCCTATTTGTGTCTGGGGTATCACCAGGTTTTCCCCTCGGTGCTGGAGCGCAGCGAGTGCGCGCGGCTGGGTCTGCCCGTTCTGCGGCGGCGGGTGGGCGGAGGGGCCACCTACCTGGACTCAGCCCAGCTTTTCTACCAGTTCGTGTTCCATCATTCCCGCCTTCCCGCCAACTTCAGGGCCTGCTACACCCGGCTGCTGGCCGGGCCCGTGGCGGCGTTGCGCCGGCTGGGCCTGAGCGGCGCGCTACGCGACGTGAACGAGGTGGAAGTGGACGGCCGGCGGATCGCCGGCATCGGCGGGGGGCGGATCGGGGAGGCTGTCGTGATCGTGGGCAACTTTCTGTTCGATTTCGACTACGAAACCATGGCGCGGGTGTGGCGGGTTCCCTGGCCGTCCTTCCGCCGCCTGGCCGCAAACGCGCTATTGGAATGCGTCACCACCTTCCGGCGCGAGGGCGTTGCGGTGTCCCACGAGGTTCTTTGCGGCATTTTGACGGAAGAACTGGCCGGGGCCCTGGGCAGGCCGCTCACCCACGGCGGGCTCTCCCGGGACGAGGAGCGCGCTTCCACGGAGGTGGGCGTCCGCCTCGCTTCCGAGCCGTTCCTGAACCTGCACGGGGAAAACGGCGCGGCGGCCATGCGTGCGTTGAAAATATCCAGCAGGGGCCATATCAGGGCGGTGGAGGCGGAGCGGAAGCCCTGGAACATCCGGGCCAGTTTTTTCGTCCATGACGATATTATACGGGAGGCGGAAATCGAGTCGTCCCCTCCCGGAACATGGGGCGATGTGGAAACCCGGCTGGGCGGCGTCCCTTTCGCGGCGTGGGAGGCACAGTTTCCGGCGCCGGACAC
>CBDUSX010000050.1:0-14236 GCA_965369935.1 uncultured bacterium | reverse complement strand
CCGAGGACGTGCCCGAAACGCTGGTGACCGTGGAATTCCTGGACAAAGGCGGGAGTACGGAACTGGTGCTCACCCACGAGCGGTTCCCCACCGCTGAGGTGCGCGACCTGCACAATCAGGGTTGGAGCAGCAGTTTCGACTGCCTGGCCGACGCCCTGGCGCAATAAGAGCCTCTAACAAAACCCGGCTGGGGGGCGTGGTCTCCCGCGCTCCCTGCCTCTCTCTCCCTCCCATGGACGTTCCTTGCCGCCGTACCCTGTTTCACGACAGGGTTTTCCGCCTGTGGTAAACTGCGAGAAATGAAGCGCCCTGCGCATCCCTTCGACTCCTGGTGCTCATCCGCCCGCGGCGGCTCCCAAGGCCGGCGCCCCTCCCGGAGCATTCCCATGAGCGTAGACCCCAACATCCCGGCGCCGAGTTTCAGCAACCTGTTCCAGGCCGATCCCCTGGCGGAGCGTATCTGGCCCTACTGGCTGGGGGAGACGCCCTACGCGGAATTACGGGAACATTTCGATTCCATGGGAGAACGGGGCGCGCGGGCCCAGCCCCTTTCCATGCGCGCGGACAAGGAGGGCCCCCGCCTGATCACCCACGATGCGCAGGGGCGGCGCGTGGACCGCGTGGAGTACCATCCGGACTATCACCAGCTCGAAGAACTGGCCTACGGCGGCGGGGTGGTGGCCATCAAGTACGAGCAGGATTTTCTGGCCTCTCACCGCTCCCGCCGCCACTTGGTGGGCTTCGGGGCGGGCTACTATTTCGCCCAGAGCGAGATCGGCCTGTTCTGCCCCATCTGCATGACCGACGGTGTGGGCCGCGTGCTGGAGCGCCATGCCTCCGGCAAGGTAATCGAGGACACCCTCCGCCACCTCGCGGCGCGCAAGCGGGGAGAATTGTGGCAGGGCGCCATGTTCCTCACGGAAAAGCAGGGCGGCTCCGACGTGGGCGCCAACGCCGTCACGGCAAGGCAGGAAGGAGAACGCTGGCTGCTCTCCGGGGACAAGTGGTTTTGCTCCAATGTGGACGCCGAGGCCATCCTGGCCCTGGCCCGCATGCCCGAAGGCCCGCCCGGCACGAAGGGGCTGGGGCTGTTCCTGATCCTGCGCGAGATTCCCGCCGGCAACGGCGCCACCATCCGCATCCACAGGCTCAAGGAAAAGCTGGGGGTGCGCTCCATGCCCTCGGGGGAAGTGACCCTGGAAGACACGGAGGGCTATCTGATCGGCGGCGAGGGAGAGGGCTTCAAGCAGATGGCCGAAATGCTCAACCTGTCCCGCCTCTACAATTCCGTGGCCAGCATCGCCGCCATGCGCCGCGCCATCCTGGAAGCCCTGGCCTACGGCGGCGAGAGACGCGCCTTCGGAAAGCGGCTTTGGGAGCTGCCCCTCTGGCGCTCGGGCATGGCCGACCTGGTGGCGGAACAACTGGGCGCGTTCGTGCTGGTGTTCGAGGCCGTGCGGGCGCTGGATCGTGCCGACAACGGCGATCAGGAAGCCCACACCCTGGTGCGCCTGCTGATTCCCATGGTCAAGGCGCTCACGGGCAAGCTGGGGGTGTTCGG
Organism: uncultured bacterium; assembly: GCA_965369935.1. Taxonomy (GTDB): domain Bacteria; phylum SAR324; class SAR324; order SAR324; family JACQKK01; genus JAPUIH01. The sequence continues at coordinate 12,675 of CBDUSX010000050.1, read as the reverse complement.
CGTCAGCGAGGCCATGGAGGCCATCGGCGGGAACGCCTACATCGAAGAGAGCATCCTGCCCCGCCTGCTGCGGGACTGTCAGGTGCTGCCCATCTGGGAAGGCACCACCAATATCCTCACCCTGGACGCCATGCGCGCCATGCAAAAGGAGCGCAGCCACGAGGCCTTCCTGGCCCGGGCCGCACGGGCCCTGGAATCCGCCGGCAGCAGTTCCGGAAACGGCGCGGCGGAACAGCTGGCCGGCCGCCTGAAGGCGCTGGGCGAGGAACTGAAGGCCCTCTCCGCCCTTACCCCCGAAGATCAGCAGCGCGGCGCGCGGGCCTGGATGGAATCGGCCGGGCGCCTGATGACCCTGGCCCTGCTGCTCGAACTGGGCGCCCACCCACCCCTGCGGGACGAGGCCACGGCCGCTTTCCGCCGCCTCAACGCGCGGCCCTTCGGCGTCATGCCCCTCTCCTCCACGGAGGCCGCCGCCCTGGCGGACACGGAGGAGGTGCTGTTGCGCGCCGGGTATACGTCACCGTAGACGAATTCTCCCACAAGCCCGGCCCGGCGTTATCTGCCGTTCAACAGCCGGGCTGTATCCTCGGATCAGCTTTATTTTTATAATCCGATCTATAATCATAATTAGTAAGTGTAAATATCATATTAATATTGACATCGAAGCTAATAAAAATATGATATAAGCATGTTATTCGCATTAAATTCGCTCACACCCCAGGAAGATGAGGTAATCGGACGAATTGGGGAGATGCATGGCAAGCTCAGCTACTCCCATCGTGAGCCGCGGCCCTGGAGCCGATTGATGCGAAGCGCCACCTTCGCCCGCGCGATTCGGGGATCGAATGCCATCGCCGGCTGCCCCGTGACCATGGAGGATGCCCTTGGGGCAGTGGAAGATCTGGAGCCTGTAGAGGCCACAGCCGAGTCATGGCAGGCGGTTATCGGTTACCGCAATGCCATGACCTACGTCTCGCAACTGGCCGGCGACCCGCATTTTGCGTACGGCGAAGGGCTCCTCCGCGCGCTTCATTTCATGATGACCGGTCACGACTCTGCCTCGAACCCGGGCCTGTGGAGGCCCGGTCACGCCTATGTACGGAGCGAGGCTTCGGGGGAGGTTCAGTATGAGGGCCCGGACGCGGAACTCTTGCCCGGACTGATGGGTGAGTTGACGGCGTCCCTGGCCGCGGCGGAGGGAATGCCGGGCATGGTCACCGCCGCGCTGGCCCATCTCAATCTGGTGATGATCCATCCGTTTTCCGACGGCAACGGCCGCATGGCCAGGGGAATGCAGACCCTGGTGCTGGCCAGGGAAGGTGTTCTCGCTCCGGTGCTTTACAGCATTGAGGAATACCTGGGCCGCAATGCGGAGGCGTATTTCACCGTGCTTGCCGATACCGGGAAGGGAGCCTGGAACCCCGAGCGCAGCCCCCGGCCCTGGGTGCGGTTCTGCCTGACGGCCCATTTCAGGCAGGCAAGTACGCTCCTCAGGCGAGGCAGGCAGATGGCCAGAATTTGGGAGGAGCTGGGGTTGGAATCGGCCCGCCACGATTTCCCGGAAAGGGCCGCTCTGGCGCTGCTGATCGGGGCCTATGGAAACCGTATTCACAATGCGTGGTACCGCAAGGCCGCGCAGATCTCGCAGAACCTCGCCAGCCGGGAGCTGAAGACGCTGGCCGACCTCGGCCTGATCGTTCCGCACGGCGAGGGGCGGGGCAGGTACTACCTGGCCTCTGAGGCCTTGCAACAAATCCGCGCACGAACCGATGAGCCGCAGGTCGAAGAAGACCCGTTTGCCCGGGTACAAACGACAATCCCGGGGATCGGAACCGGCTGATTCATGTTTACGGGGGATTTGGCCCATTTGACAACCCTCCCCCCTTTTTGACACATCCTGAACCAGACAAGCGGCCCGCCGACGGAAAATCCGATGTCGGACGGCCGCTTGTCTGACGTTGTTTTTGCGCTCCCTCCTGTTTGGACGGAGGAAGTGCTCTTACAACCCGGCGTTGGAAGCAGGGCAAATGGGGCCGCAATCTCCTTCACTGTAAACTTTTGCATTCCGGTACGTATGGATTGGTGGCAGGCCGCATTGCTGGGCGTGGTGCAGGGGCTGACCGAGTTTCTGCCCATCAGCAGCACCGCTCACATGCGCATTTTGCCCGCCCTGTGGGGCTGGTCCGATCCGGGGGCGGCCTTTAGCGCGGTGGTGCAGCTGGGCACCCTGGCCGCGGTGTTGATCTACTTCGCCGGCGACATTTACCGGATTGCGCTGGCCGGCGCGCGCAGCATCTGGAGTCGGGAGGCCAGGAGCGAGCCGGAAGCCCGGCTGGCCTGGGCCATTGCGGCGGGAAACGTCCCCATCGTCGTGTGTGGCCTGGCCTTTCGGGATACCATAGAAACCAGCGCCCGCTCCCTGTTCGTGGTGGGAACCATGCTGGTGGTGGTGGCCCTGCTGCTTGCCCTCACCGAGCGGATCGCCCGGCGTACCGGCGGCATGCTGCAACTGGGTTTCTGGCAGGTGCAATTGATCGGCTTGTTTCAGGCCGCCGCGCTGATTCCGGGCACCTCCCGCTCGGGAGCGACGATTCTGGGTGGTCTGCTGCTGGGGCTGCGCAGGGAGGATGCGGCGCGCTTTTCTTTCCTGCTGGGCATCCCGGCCATTCTGGGCTCGGGGCTGTTTCAGCTTCCGCCCCTGCTGGCCGCCGGCAACTCCGTCAGCGATTGGCTGTCGCTGGTCATCGCCCTGGTGGCCTCCCTGGTGAGCGGCTACCTGGCGATCGAATACCTGCTCGCCTTTCTGCGCACCCACAGCACCCTGGTGTTTTGTATTTACCGGCTTGCGCTGGGGAGCCTGGTGCTCCTGTTGGCCTGGCGCGGCGTCATCAGCTAGACTGGAGGCATGGAGCGACTCTGCTATTTCTGCCGCAAACCGCTGGTGATCGAAAAGCGGGCCGAAATGTTCTGCGGCCTGCGCTGCCAGCAATTGTACGGAAAGCTCCGCGGAAAGCCCCCCGAGTCCCCTCCGGGCTCAGTTCCTGAAAAGCCCGCGCCACGGCGCCCTCCGCAGTCCATCCGCCGGCGCGGGGGCTAAAGTTTTCTTTTTAAAGGGAACGTTTAAAAGGAACATCTGGGGCCTCTGCCCCCAAACCCCCGCCAGGGGCCGTTGGCCCCTGCACCCCGACAAATTGCGGGAGTTGGCCCAAGGGCCAACTCCCGCCTGTTTGGGGGTTCGGGGGGGCTTGCTCCCCCGATTATTGTTCGTAAAATATCCGGGCTAGTGGTAGCGGATCACCTGCCGCGCTACCTTGTTGCCCGCCAGCACGTTCTCGAATCCGGTGTTGATCTGCTCCAGGGTCAATTCCGTGGTGATCATGTCGTCCAGATTAATCCGCCCCTGCTCGTAGAGGGAGATAAAGCGGGGAATGTCCGCCTGGAATTGCGCATCGCCGGAAAGCACGCCGATCACCTTCTTGCGGTAGATCGTGAGCGTCCACGGATCGAAGGGCAGGGTGCGCTTGTCCTCCGTGGCCACGCCCACCATGCACATGGTGCCCCCCTTGCGGATGGCCCGGAAGGCGATGTCCAGGGTCTCGTCGCTCTGGTCGAGGCCCACGTATTCGATGCTGTAGTCCGTGCCCAGGCCGTGGGTGATGTCCATGATTTCTTCCACCACCGCGTCCGCGTCGTGGGTGTTGCGGATGGTGTGGGTGGCGCCGAATTTCCTGGCCATGGCCAGCTTTTCCTCGTGCAGGTCCACCGCCACGATCCGGCCCGCGCCGCTCAGCACCGCACCCTGGATGGCGGCCAGCCCCAGCCCTCCACAGCCGATGATGGTGATGGTCTCTCCCGGCTTGATGTGCAGCTTGTTGGTGGCGGTGGCGAAACCGGTGGTGAAGCCGCAGCCGAAGATGCAGATTTTTTCCAGGGGCACGTGCTCCGGCACCACCACCAGGGAGGCTTCGGGCGCCACGGAGTATTCGGCGAAAGTGCTGATGAACAGCCAGCTGTTGATGTCCGAGCCGTCACCGACGCGGTGGTGCCGCGCGGTGCCGTCCAGCATCTTCCCGTCGCGCAGGTGGGCCCCCAGGTCGCACAGGTTGGGCTGGCCGATGTGGCACCACTTGCAGCGGCCGCAGGAGGGCAGGTAGGTCAGCAGCACGTGGTCGCCCGGCTTGGCGCGGGTCACGCCCTCTCCCACCTCCACGATTTCCCCGGCCCCCTCGTGGCCCAGGATCAGCGGCGTGGCCACGGGGATGTCGCCGGTGTAGACGCTGATGTCGCTGTGGCAGATGCCGGTGGCTTTCAGCTTGACCAGCACCTCCCCGGCCTTGGGCGGATCGAGTTCCACTTCCTCCACCACCAGGGGCTCGCGCAGATTGTTCAGCACCGCCGCCTTGACGCGCACGTTGTCTTGCTCCCATGCTCCGGCGCCGGGCTCCCCTCAAGGCCCGCGCCCAAGAAAATTCCGTGCCTGCCCGCGGGCGTCAGGCGTAGCGGATCACCTGCCGCGCCACCTTGTTGCCCGCCAGCACGGCCTCGAACCCGTCATTGATCTGGTCCAGGCTCAATTCCCTGGTGATCATGTCGTCCAGGTTGATCTGCCCCTGCTCGTAGAGGTCCACGAAGCGGGGAATGTCGGTTTGGAACTGCGCCTCTCCGAACAGCACGCCGGTGATCTTCTTGCGGTAGATGGTGAGGGTCCAGGGATCCACCGGCAGGGTGCGCTTGTCATGGGCGCCGATGCCGATCATGCACATGGTGCCCCCCTTGCGGATGGCCTTGAAGGCAATGTCCAGGGTCTCGTCGCTCTGGTCGAAGCCCACGAATTCCATGCTGTAGTCCGTGCCCAGGCCCCAGGTGATCTCCGTGATCTGCTCTATCACTGCGGACACGTCGTGCTTGTTCAGCACGGTGTGGGTGGCGCCGAATTTCCTGGCCAGCTCCAGCTTTTCCTCGTGCACGTCCACGGCGATGATCTTGCCCGCGCCGCTCAGGGCCGCACCCTGGATGGCCGCCAGCCCCAGGCCGCCGCAGCCGACAATGGTCACGCTCTCCCCGGGCTTGATGTTGAGCTTGTTGGTGGCGGTGCCGAAGCCGGTGGTGAAGCCGCAGCCGAACAGGCAGATTTTTTCCAGGGGCGCGTGCTCAGGCACCACCACCAGAGAGGCCTCCGGCGCAACGGAATACTCGGCGAAGGTGGAGTTGAACAGAAAACTGTAGATGTCCTCGCCGCCCTTGCTGTGAATTCGGGTGGTGCCGTCCAGCATTTTGCCTTCGCGCAGGTGGGCCCCCAAATCGCATTTGTTGGGATGGCCGGTATGGCACCAGCGGCAGATTCCGCAGGATGGCAGGAAGGTCAGCACCACGTGGTCGCCGGGCTTGACGCGGCTCACCCCTTCCCCCACCTCCTGCACGATCCCCGCCCCCTCGTGGCCCAGCACGATGGGGTAAAGCTCGGTCTGGGCGTCGCCGGTATAGCGATGCAGGTCGCTGTGGCAGATACCCGTGGCCACCATTTTCACCAGGGCCTCGCCGGCCTTGGGCGGATCGAGCTCCACTTCCTCCACCACCAAAGGCTCCCGGATGCCGTAGAGCACCGCCGCTTTCATGCGCATGTTGCCGCCTGTCGCCGAAAAGGATTATTGGGAAAATCAAAGCATCTGCCGCACGCCGCGGCCGTACCGCGGCGGCAGCCGCCTATTGGAAGCGGATCACCTGCCGCGCCACCTTGTTCCCCGCCAGCACGTTCTCGAAGGCCGTATTGATGTCCTCCAGCCCGATTTCCTTGGTGACCATGTCGTCGAGGTTGATCTTGCCCTGCTCGTAAAGATCAATGTAGCGCGGAATGTCCGTGCGGAACTGGGCATCTCCGAACAGCACCCCCTGAATGGTTTTCTGCCAGTGGGTGAGGTCGGCCGGCGTGATGGGAAAGGTCTTCTTTTCTTCCATGCCCACGCCCACCATCAGCATGGTTCCGCCTTTGCGGATGGCCCGGAAGGCGATGTCCGCCGTCTCGTCCGTCTGGTCGGCCCCGACGAATTCCATGCTGTAGTCCGTGCCCACGCCCCAGGTGATCTCCGCGATTTCGTTCACGACCGCGTCCGCGTCATGGCGGTTCTGGACGGCGTGGGTGGCGCCGAACTTGCGGGCCAGGGTCAGCTTTTCCTCGTGCACGTCCACGGCGATGATCTTCCCGGCGCCGCTGTTCCTGGCCCCCTGGATGGCCGCCAGCCCCAGGCCCCCGCAGCCGACGACGGTCACGGTCTCTCCGGGCCTGATATGGATGGCATTGGTCGCCGCGCCGAAGCCGGTGGTGAAGCCACAGCCCAGCAGGCAGATGCGCTCCAGGGGCACGTGCTTTTCCACCTTCAGCACCGAATCCTCCGGGCAGACGCTGTACTCCGCATAGGTGCTGACCAGCAGCAGGTTGTTGATCTCCAGCCCGTCGGAGGCCCGGCGCAGGCGGCAGGTGTCGTCCAGCATCTTGCCCGTGCGCAGCTTGGCCCCGAGATCGCACATGTTGGGATGGCCCGTGTGACACCAGCGGCACTTGCCGCAGGAGGGCAGGAAGGTCAGCACCACGTGGTCCCCCGGCGCCACGCTGGTCACGCCCGGCCCCACCTCCTCCACCACCCCCGCGCCTTCATGGCCCAGGATGATCGGCTTCTCGCGGGGGAGGTGCCCGGTGTAGTAATGAACGTCGCTGTGACAGACGCCCGTCGCCGCCATCTTGACCAGCACCTCCCCGGCCTGGGGCGGATCCAGCTCGATTTCCTCGATCACCAGCGGCTGCTGGGCTTCATAGAGCACCGCGGCTTTCATGCGCATGGCATTACGTCTCCCTGATTGTCGGTTGTTGGCTTGCAGGAAACGTAGTGGATATTCCGTGCAATGACAAGGGGCGCGCGGCGCGGCGGCCAACGCTCAAAACAGCGCCGGACCTGGAATGGCGGGAGGGTGGGGACGGGCTCCCCGACGCCGGAAGCTGCGGGGCGCCCGGCGATGGGGGAACCATGCTGATGACGGGGGGCAACGTCCTCCCCTGCCAAACAAGCGGCGGGAGAGAGATGCGGGCAGCGGCAAGAATGTCCCGCCGTGGATCAGCCGGAGGTGGCTTCCCGGGCCATGGGCTCCAGTTCGCCGCGCTCGTGCATTTCCAGCACGATGTCGCTGCCGCCCACGAACTTGCCGCCGATATAGATTTGGGGGATGGTCGGCCAGTTGGAGAATTCCTTGATCCCCTGCCGCAATTCCGGGTCCTGCAGCACGTCGCGGGTCTCGTATGGCACGTCCAACCGGTTGAACACGTCCACCGTGGCGGCGGAAAATCCGCACTGCGGCATATCCGGCGTGCCCTTCATGTAGATGAGGATTTTGTTGGCGTCCACGTCCGCCTGAATCCGTGCGGCAATGTCATCGCCGCCGGCGGAAGGGGCCGGGGCGGCGGACTGTTCCTCACCCACCACCTTGAAAATGTTCTTGAACGAAGGCATCGGCTGCTCTCCTCTCAAATAAGCTGGAAACTGACATGTTTTCTGTTTTCATTGTAGCTGGAATTTTCCACAATGCAAGGGGTCATCAGGGCCGGATTTCGGCGTTCGGCAGGGCGAGGCGCATTGCAATTTGGGCCAATTTCCGCTACTTTGTTACGGACGGCGCGCAATGGGACGCGGCGGCGGAACCGCGGCCGCAGCCCGCAGGGAAGCACCGCCCATCCCATTCCACCAATCCAGGCTCCTCCCCCGCGGCCCCGTCCGGACGACGTTCCGGCAGGGGCGCCCCCGGCGGAGGCCCTTCGGCGCTGGAGGCCCGATCATGGAAGACCCCATCAAGCAATCCGGCCCCAGTCTGTGCAACCAGAACTGGACCAGTCCGGAAACCGGCCATTTGGAGTCTTCCCTCAACCAACTCTGCACAAATCTCAACATTTCCGAAGGACTGGGACGCATCCTGGCGGCGCGCAACCTGCTCGACGCGGAGGATGCAAGGCGCTTTCTCAACCCGGCGCAGCAGCACCTCCATCCCCCGCGCCAGATGCTGGGCATGGAGGAGGCGCTGGAGCGCATCTATCGGGCCATGGTCAATTACGAGAAAATTCTCGTCTTCGGCGATTACGATGTGGACGGCACGGCGGCAACGACGATCCTGTACAATTATCTGAAGCGGCTGGGCGCCCGGGCGCACTACTACATCCCCCATCGCATCCACGACGGCTATGGCCTCAATCCGGGTGTCATCGAAAAATTCAAGTCCTGGGGCGTGGACCTGCTGATCACCGCCGATCACGGCTCCACCGCGGTGGAAAGCGCGGAACGCATGCACGAGGAAGGCATTGACCTGATCATTACCGATCATCATCGACTGCGGGAAACGCGGCCGCGCTGCGTGGCCCTGGTCAATCCGCAACAGGAGGGCTGCCCCTATCCGTTCAAGGAGCTGGCCGCGGCGGGGGTGGTCTACAAGGTGGTCTGCGCCCTGGACGAATACCTGGAAGAGAAAAAGTACTGGGACCGCTGCGGGCTGTGCTACATCTCCCCCAATTATTATCTGGACCTGGTGGCCCTGGCCACGGTGGCCGACATGACGCCGCTGCTGGGCGAGAACCGCATCCTCGTCAAACTGGGGCTTGAGCTGTTGAACAGCCGGCCGCGCCCTGGGCTGAGCGGATTGATCCGGGAATGCAACGTGCGCGGCGAGGTGGTGCCCAGCACCATCAGTTTCAAGCTGGCACCGAAAATCAACGCCCTGGGCCGCATCGGAGACGCGGGCCTGGCCGTAAAGCTGCTGCTGAGCCATTCCTACACCGAGGCCCGAAAGCTGGCCCGCTACCTGACTGAAGTCAACCGGGAGCGCAGGGCGGTGGAGCAGGAGGTGTTTGCCCAGGCCATGCGGAAAGTGGAACAGATCGGAGACGCCCCGGCCTACGTTGTCGTGGGCGGCGGCTGGCATCCGGGCGTGATCGGTTCCATTGCCTCCCGGATTGCCTATCAGACGCGCCGGCCCACGGTGGTGCTGACGCTGGACGCGGACAACAAGCTGGTGGGCTCAGCGCGCAGTGCGAACCGCCACAATGTGCTCGGAGCCCTGGAATCCTGCGGGCAACTGCTGAGCCGGTTCGGAGGTCATCCCAGCGCGGCGGGGCTTTCCCTGAGCCAGGACAACCTGGAAGCGTTTACGCGGGAGTTCCACCAGGCGGTGGAGGAGAGCATCCTGCCCGGCGGGCCGGCGGGGTCGAGAGAACTGGAACTTGACGCCTGGGTCACGCCGGACATGCTGAACACCCGGTTTTCGGACGAGGTGGGCTGGCTCTCCCCCTTCGGCCACCGCAACCCGGAGCCTGTGCTGGCCATGCAGGGAATGAAGGTGGTCGAGCCCGAGGTGTTCAACAACCGCCATCTCAAATTCAACCTGCGCTGCCCCGGCGGCCTGGAAATGAAGGCCAATGCCTGGGATCATTCGGATTGGCAGCTTGACAATTCGCAGCTTTACGACATTGCTTTCATTCCGCAGATCCACCACGGCCCCAACGGGCCCCTATCCCAACTGAAGGTGGTGGACATGATCCGCCACGCCTGAGGGCTTCCTCCCCGCAAATACCGCCCCGCACCTCCGCCTGATCCAAATTTTCCCGTTAGCCCCGCCGGGAGTCCTTGGCCGCGGCCTTCTTCTTTTTCTTCGGAATCTTCGGATTTTTCGCCTTCGCGGCAGGCTTCCCCTGCTGGCGGTGGGCCGTCTCCGTCTCAGTGGGCGGGTTTTCCCAAACCAGCAGGGCATCGAAAATTCCCGCCAGGGCGCGGTCCTGCTCCTTCTGCAGGCGGGTAAAGTGCTTCTTGGAATCGTTGATCAGAAAGGAGAACACCACCAGGTCCTTGTCCAGGGTCAGGTAGCCGCTCAGGTTCTGCACGCCGGACAAGGTGCCGGACTTGGCGCGGATTCTGCCCCGCAGGCGCTCGGGATAGGTGCGGTAGCGCAAGGTGCCGTCCCAGCCGGCGAGGCTGAGGGAACTGAGGTACTCGGCCCGGAATTCATGATGAATCAACACCCGGTTCAGCAGGTGCACCAGGAAGGAGGCACTCATCCGGGTGTCGCGGCTCAGCCCGGAGCCGTCCTCCATCCGCACCTGATCCCGGAACTGGGGCAGTTCCTCGAACAGCGCCTGCTCGAGCACCTTCAGCCCTTCCTCCCCGGAGGCGCGGGTCGTGTTCCGGGTCAGGGCCAGGGCGCGCAGCACGACCTCCGCGGCCAGATTGTTGCTCTCCTTGTTGACGTCGCTGATCAGTTCCCGCAGGGGCGCGGAGCGGTGGGTGTAGAGCAGCTTCCTGGGCAGGCCCCCGGCGGGCAGGGCCCGCATGGGCATTTTTCCCTTGATGCCCAGCTTGCGCAGGCTGGCGCGCAGGTGGTGATAGAAGTACGCCACCGGATCGGTGACGGCGGTGGACAAGGTGTAGGTGTGGGACTTGGCGGGCAGGCTGCCCTTGAAGGTGAACACGGCTCCCTTGCCCGCCCATTCCTGATTTATGCGCACCATCGCCCGCCGCCCAGGCGAGGACTTGAGCCGGGAGGCCACCGCCAGAAATCCCGCCGGCACCTCCGGAATCACTTCGATGCCGTTGCCGTTGTCGCCCACGGTGACGAAAAAGTTGGCCGCGTTCTTTTCCACGATGAACGGACTGACCGGCGCGAACCAGGCCTGTCCGCCCAGGACGTTGCCCCAGGCGGAGGGATAGTGCACCTGGTCGAACAGGGAATCGTCGAAATACATGGCCCCATTCAGCCGCCGCAGGGACCTGGTCTTCAGATTGAGCGCGATGCGATCCATCGCCCGCGCGGTGAGCGTGGGGTCGCCCCCGCCCTTGACCAGCAAGCCTTGACGGGCCGGGCCCGCTAGGTCATCTTGTTCCGTCACCAGATAGAAGGCTGTTTTCCAGCGGTAGTTGGGGCTGAGCACCCGCAGGGCGGTATAGGTGGTGGCCAGCTTGGCGTTGGAGGCGGCGATCATGGGCTGGTCCACGCGCATGCGGTACAGGAAGCGCCGGACGCGGGTGGAGAAGAGCATCAGCGACACGTTTTCCGCGGCCAGCCCGTTTTGTTCCAGCAGCCGGTCAATGGAGTGGTGCAGTTCGGGGAAGGGGTCCTTTTTCACCGTATGGGCCCAAACCGCCATGCCCGGCGCCGCCAGCGCCCCCGTGGCGAGCAGCAGGCACAACAGCCGGCGCAATTGCCCGAAAAAAGCCACCCGCCCCATCAGCGAGGCCATGAGCGACGACGCCCTCAATTTACCCCTTGAATCCACGCTGTTCTTTCCCGTGTCCGGGAACCCCGTGGGGTTCAACCATTTCGCCGCCGCCGAGTCGCTGCTGCGGAACAATCCCGGCTGGCGGCAGGTGGTGTTCGTGCTGTCCAACGGCCTGCACCCCGATCCCACCAAGCCCGAGGCCGAGGCCTCTCCCCAGGCCCGCCTGGAGATTATACGAAAAGCCATCGCCGAGATCGCGGATGCCGGCCGATCCCATCTGGCTCGGCTGGCGGAGCGCGCCGGAGAGGCCCTGCACATCTCCCCGGATGCGCTGCACGTCTCCACGCGGGAGTTCGCATTCTCCCGCGCCGTGCGCACGGTGGAAACCGTGCAGGCGCTGCGGGAGGCCCGGCCGGGGGACGACGCCCGCATCAACTGGTTTGCCGGCTCCGACCTGATTTTCCGCATGGCCGACCCCGCCATATTCGCCGGCGAGGACCTGGCCGCCCTGGCAAGCCAATGCCATTATGCCATCCTGGAGCGGGAAGGCTACCCCCTGGACGAGGCCCTGCGAAAACTGGCCGACGAACGGGGCGTCACCCTGGATCATCAGTTGCTGCGGGCCGAAGCGCTGCCGGACTGGCTGGCCCCTTTCCTGGCGCTCTCTTCCACTCTGGTGCGCCGTGCCGCGGAGGCGGGAGACCCCCTGGCCGCCATGCTGCCGCGAGGGGCCGCCGCATTGATCGAGCAGCAGGGGCTGTACGCAGAGGGACGCACCGCGGCGCAACTGGTGGATTCCGCCGGCGGGGTGCTGGGCACGCGCTCCGCCTGGCAACTGGAACTGGAAACGCTGGCGCGGCAACTGCGGGCCGGGGCGGGAGAGCTTTCGAAGCATCTGGCCAGCAACCACGGGCAGGGAACGCCACACACCATCTCGCTGGTGGAAGCCACGGTGGGTGGGCTGCTCACCCAGGCCTTCGCCGGAATAAGCGGGGCCTCCCGCTACTTCCGGCAGGCCCGTTTCGCCTATGACGAGCAGGCCAAGCAAAGCCTCGCCGGAACGCTTCCCGAGGGCGTCTCCGCCGTGTCGGACGAGATGGCCACCGCCCTGGCGCAGGGCATCAGGGAGCAGGCGCGCACGGACTTCGCCCTCGCCGAATCCGGCATGGCGGGTCCGCCGGACGGCCGGCGGCGCAGCTTCAAGAACGGGCTGTGCCACGTGGCCTTCATCACCCCCAAGGCCGTCCACACCGCGCAACTCCAGCTCAATCCTTTCCTGACGCGCCTGGAACACCAGTATGGATTCTCCATTCATGCCGTGAAACGCATGCATGAATGGCTCCAGGCCGACGGGTTCTAGGGACGGCCCGCCCCGCGGCGGCGATGGACGTATGCACCCGCCCCTTGCAACCCCGGCCGAATTTTCCTATAGC
>CBDUSX010000049.1:0-14756 GCA_965369935.1 uncultured bacterium | reverse complement strand
GGAACGGCCCTTTCCGCACCCCGCGGCACCGCACTCGTTATTAAATTGGTTGTATTGGCGCTCAGGTCAGGTTTGCTTGCCCTGGCTGTTGTCCGGTTTTTTCACCCGCCCGGAGCGCCCGCCCAGACTGATGTTGAGCGCTTCCATGATGGTTTCGGCCTGTTCCTTGGGCACCCTGGAAATGATTTTCAACGCGCGCGCCAGGCGCATGCCAAGCTCGTTCATGATGACGCGGGCCACCGCGGGGAAGTCGGCCAGCAACTGCAGGAAGAACGCCTTGTCGATGCGCAGCACTTCGAGTTCGGTATTGGCCACGATGGTGGCCGTACGGGGCACTTCGCAGAGCACCCCGATTTCCCCGAAGATGCCGTACTTGCCGATGGCCGCGACGGTGAGCGGGCCATCGGCGGTGCTGATGACCACCTCGGCCTCCCCGCTGATGATGACGTAGATGGAGTCGGTCTGATCCCCCTCCACCAGAGCCTGTTCGCCGGGCTGATAGTGCAGGCGCTGGCTGATGAACGCGATCAGCTTGAGCTTGGATTCGTCGATTTCTGCGAACAAGGGGATTTCCTTGAGCAGTTGCATTTCCTCGTTCAGGCTCATTGCGTCCTCATGTCTGTGATTGTTCCAGGCTCAGCAACTCGGAGAAGTAGCTTCCCTCCTTGCTCAACCCTTCGAACGTGCCTTGTTCCACCAGTTCTCCCCGGCGCATGACGAAGATTTGATCGAATTCCTCGGCCATGCTGGGATACCTCAGGGAAAAGATGACGCCCCGGCCCTTGAACTCTTCCCGCAGGTTCTTCATTACCTGGACCCGCTCGTTACCTTCCAGGGCGGAAAATGCCTGATAGAGCATCAGAATGTCGGGTTTCTTGAGAATGCAACGCGCCAGCCCGACCTTTTGTTGCAACGCCTCGGACAGTATGATCCCGCCCGTCCCGACGCGGGTGGACAGCCCGGCGTTGATCACCACCTCGTACATGCCCCGCTCCTCGATCACTTCATGCAGCAAGTCGCCGATGGTTTTGCCCGCGTTGGCCTCGCCGTGCGCCAACTTGCCGAACAGGACGTTGTCCTGCACGGTTGTGGCCGCGTTGTACTTGTCCGGATCGAAGAAATCTATGGAACCCGCCAACTCCTCGGGCAGCTCCTCGCGAAAGACTCTGCGCGCCTCCAGCACCTTGGCCTGCACCGCATCGTCTATCAGGCCCAGCCGGTGGCGGGTGGGAATCATCTTAAACGTGGGGGCCATCAGCATGATGCGGTCTTCCTCGTCCAGAGAGTCGATGTCGCCCCGCTCCACCCGCGAGCACAAGGCCTGGAAGGCCGGCAGCTGCTCCACGTCCAGAAAACTGAACTGCTGGTAGTTTTGATTGTCCGTGTCCAGATCGGAAAACAACTCGATCATCAGGGACGCCAGCCGATAGCCCATGTCCACCAACTGGTCCTGCAGCCCCACCTTTTGCAAAACCGATTGCACGTAGGCTTGTTCGGCCAGGGAATCCATGTTGAACACGTTGCCCACCGGGGTGCCGAACATCAGGTTTTCCGCCAGCGAGGCGTTGCTGTTGTATTGCTGCGGATCGAAAGGCTCCACGTACTTGGCAATGGCGGGGTCCTGCATTTTTTCCCGCAGGCTGATGCGGGTCTCGAGCAGGTTCTGGGTGGTTTCCGGATCCTTTTCGGGGTCTATCGTGCTGCGCAGCCCGAATTGAAAGACATCCTCGTCCAGATCCACGATGCGCAGCACCCGCACCAATTCCCCGATCAACTGCTCGGGCCCCTCCGCGCCGACGGCCCGGTAGTCTATCCAGTCCGCGTTGATGTCGTATTCCGAATTGCCCGACAGCAGCGCTTCCTGCCGTACCCACTCCCGCCGCTTGTGTTCGTCCCCGTTGTAGTTGGGCGAGATGGTGGGGCGGTGCTTGAGGCTGTAGTACAGATTGTCCCCCAGGCTGCCGGCGAAAATATGGGAGCCCTGCCCGGCGAAGGCCATTTTGCGCCCCGTCACCGACTCGGTCAGTTGCCGTACGTCGTACTTGTCAATGCTCAGCTGGCCCCGCGTGTGATCCAGCAGGCGCGCAAAAATCATCGACAGGCTGAACTTGCCGCTGCCCGTGGGCCCCACGATGGCGGTGTGCCTGCCCAGGTCTATCTGCATGGTGATGGACTCCAGCACCGCGTTGTCGTTGTCGTCCAGGTAGGTCAGCCCGGAGGCGACGATCTCTTTTTCCAGGGGCGACTCCAGTTCCTGGTCGGCGCTGATGTGCTGCTCGTCCAGCAGGCCGGCGGGCTCGAACTGGGAAATGACCTGCTCGTACTTGATCTTCGCCTCCTCCTTTTGCTGGTAGTAATTCAGGATTTCCTTCCAGGGCGCGTACATTTCCTTGTGGGCCGAGAGCATGGCCACCAGCCCGCCCACAGTGAGGTTGCCGCCGATGACCAGATAGCCCCCGACCAGAAAGAAGAAGAACGGGCCCAGCTGGGCCAGGAAATTGTTGAAGAACTTGATGAAGAATTTCTTCTTGAAGAGCGTGAAGCGCACCTCGAAGATCTTGCCCAATTGTTCCGAATAATCGGCCAACTCGTACTGGGTCGTGTCGTGGGTGTGGATCTCCTGCACCCCGCTCATGGTCTCTCCGATGCGCGCGGACATGTTGCGCACCAGGCGGATGCGCCCGGCCTCCAGGCTGTTCACGCTGATCTGCAGCTTGGGAATAAGGTAGATTTGCACGGGGTAAAGGGCCATGGCCGCGAAACCCATGATCCAGTTCTCTATCATCAGAAAGGTGAACGATGTCAGCAGGATTCCCCCCTGGAAGGCCGGCAGGGAGATGGACTCCCCCATGAACTTGCCCAGTTTTTCCACCTCCAGGGTGACCATGGAGATCACCTCTCCCTGCGACACCTTGCTGAACGCGGGCAGAGGGAAGCGCAGCACCCGCGAGATCAACTCGTAGCGCAGGCGGCGCAACAGCCGCTCGCCGACCATGCCCCGGTAGACGTTCACGAAGTACTTGATCCCTCCGTTGGTCAGCACGACCAGGAGGAAGATCATGCACAAGGCCACCAGGTATTGCAGTTGATCCAGATTCAGGCCCAGCAGGTTCCGCGGGCCGGCCCCGCCCTGAATGGCATCGTTGATGATCAGCTTCGGCAGGTTGAAACCGATGTAGATGACGGGATAGCCGGCAACAATCAGGATGAGCAGCTTGATTTGCTGGGGAGTGCTGTGCTTTAGAATGTACTTGTATAGATTCTTTTCCACGCTTGCGTTCCCTAAAGTCTATCGAAATGCCGCCTTTGGATTCGCCCGCCCATCCACGCGCGCGCGGGCCGGCCCCGCATCTTGATCCGGGGCGGGGCAGGAAATTCGCAGCCTGACGGCATGTGCAGGCCAATGCGTTTCCCACGGCGGTGGCCCATCTGCGGTTAGCCTAAAAATAATTGCTTTATAGCTATTTGTAAAACAAAAATCCTGTGATACGCTCGCGGCAAAAGGTGCCTGCCATTGAGATGAGGGGCTGGCCGTTCGTTGCCAGATACTGTGACGCGATCTACCGGCATGATTGTTAACGAGTCCACAGCCCGTGTGCTGATTTACAGCCACGACCGCTTCGGGTTGGGCCATTTGCGCCGTTCCCTGGCCATCGCCAACGGAATGGTCGGTGGATTTTCCAACCTGTCCGTCCTGATCATCTCCGGTTCTCCCATCATCGGAAGCTTCGAATTCAAGGCCCAGGTGGACTTCGTCCGCATTCCAGGGGTGATCCGCCCGCCCGGCGGAGAACTGGCGCCGCTCAACCTGCGCATCAACATCAATCAGGCCATGGCCATCCGCAGCTCCATCATCGAGCACACCGCCAGCGTGTTCCAGCCGGATATCTTTCTGGTGGACAACGTGCCCGTGGGCCTGCGCGGCGAAATCCGGAAAACCCTGAAAATGCTCAAGAAGCGCGGCACCCGGCTGGTGCTGGGCCTGCGGGACGTCATAGACAATCCGAAGCTCCTGGCCGAGGACTGGGAGCAGATCAGGGCGCTGCCCACCCTGAAAAACTATTACGATCATATTTGGGTCTACGGGCTGCCGGAAATCTGTAATCCCTTTGACGGCGTCAATCTGCCCGAACGCGTGCTGGACAAGGTGACCTACACCGGCTATCTGAGGCGGGAAATGCCGGAGGCCAACCTGGCTTCCCAGCAGCTGCGCCCCACCGTGCGCTCCCCCTACATCCTCGTCACTCCCGGCGGCGGCGCGGACGGCGAAGGCCTGATTGACTGGGTGCTGCGGGCCTATGAATCCGAAGGCGGCATCGGCAGCCATGCCCTGGTGGTCTTCGGGCCGTTCATGTCCGCGGAGGCCCGCAACGGATTCCTGGCGCGCATCAACCGGCTGGATCAGGTGCAGGCCCTCACCTTCGATTCCCACGTGGAGCATCTGCTGGCCGACGCCGTGGGGGTGATCACCATGGGCGGCTACAACACCTTCTGCGAAATTCTCACCCTGGACAAGAAGTCCATCATCGTTCCGCGGGCGGCTCCCAAGATCGAGCAATACATCCGGGGCCGGCATGCCGAGCGCCTGGGGCTCTCCAAACTGCTGAGCATTGACGGACCCAAGCACTCCTCGGTGATGGCCGAGGCCATCAACCGTCTGCCGGATCAGCCCCATCCCTCCCACGTGAGGATTCCCGGCCTACTGGACGGAATCGAAAACATCAACCGGATGGTGGGAGCGATTCTGGACGAAAAAGCCACCCAATTGTCCGCCCTTTAAGACGCCTCCCGCCCCATGCCTGCCGTCGCCGTCGTCGTGTTGGACTATCCACGCCTGTCAGAGACGTTCGTCGCCCAGGAACTTCTGGCCCTCGAGCGGCTCGGCCTGGACTTGCAAATCGTGGCGCTGCGCCGGCCACCGGAGTCCGTCGCCTCCCCGCTGAGCGGGGAGATTCGGGCCGCGGTGCTCTACCTGCCCAAGTTTCCCCACCGCGAGCCCCGGCGGGTGTGGCGGGCCTGGCGTGCCATGCGGCGCCTGCCAGCCTACCGGGAAGCCCGCGCCCTGCTGTGGCGCACCTTCAGGCGCGGTCCCGGCCCCGATCCGCTGCTGCGCTTTGTGCAGGGGCTGGTGCTGGCCCACGAGCTGGACGGCCGGTTCTCCCATTTGCACGCGCATTTCATCTACTATCCCGCCACCGTGGCGCGCTACGCGGCGCTGCTGCGCGGGCTCCCCTGGAGTTGCTCGGCCCATGCGCGGGACGTGTGGACAACTCCCCCCTGGGAGTTGCGGGACAAGCTGGCCGACTGCCGCTGGGCGGCAACCTGTACGGAGGCCAACCGGGTCTACCTGCAAGGGTTTGCCCCGCCGGGAAAAGTGGCGCGCAGCTACCACGGGCTGGAGCCGGAGCGTTTCCCGCGACCGCCCGCCCGCCCGCAAGGGCCGGACGGCAGCCTGCCCGGCACCCCGGTGGTGATCCTGTCCGTGGGGCGGGCGGTGGAGAAAAAGGGTTATGCGGAGCTGCTGCAGGCCCTGGCGCTGCTGCCGCCGGACATCCACTGGACATTCGTCCACATCGGCGATGGCATCCTGCTCGGCCGGTTGAAAAGGCTGGCCCGCCGGCTGGGCCTGCAGGAAAAAGTGAGCTGGCTGGGACCGCAGCCCCCGCAGGCGGTGCTGGAGCAATACCGGCGGGCGCACGTCTTCGCCCTGGCCTGCCGGGTGGCCACGGACGGAGACCGGGACGGCCTGCCCAACGTGCTGCTGGAAGCCCAGTCCCAGCGCCTGCCCGTGGTGTCCACCGCCGTCTCCGCCGTGCCCGAGCTGATTGTCCACGGTGAAACCGGATTGCTGGCGCCGGAGCGGGATGCCGCCGCCTTCGCCGAAGCCCTGCTGGGCCTGATCCGGGACCCGGAGCGGCGGGAACGCATGGGCCGGGCCGGAGAAGCCAGGGTGCGGCGCGATTTCACCGAAACACCCGGCCTGGCCGATCTGGCGAGGAGGTTCGGGCTTGCCCCCCCGCCGGCTCCCGCCAAGCCAGACCCACCGGATGCGAGGACTCCCTATGCCGGTCCATGAACCGCGCTGTGCGCCACCACGGGAGGTGCAGCCGTGAAGCCCGGCGTGCTGATCTACGTGCAGCACCTGCTGGGGGTCGGCCATGCGAAACGGGCGGCGCGGATCGCCCGCGCCCTCCAGCAGGAGGGGATGCAGGTGACCCTGGTCTCCGGGGGCCTGCCCGTTCCCGGCCTCGACACCCGGGGGGTGGAGCTGGTGCAACTGCCCCCCGCCCGGGCGCAAGACGAAACCTTCGCCACCCTGCTGCGGGAGGACGGCCTCCCGGTGGACGAGGAGTGGCAGGCGCGCCGCCGCGCGGAACTGCTGGACGCCTTCCGGCGGAAGCAGCCGCGGGTGCTGGTGACGGAGATGTTCCCCTTCGGGCGCAGGCAGTTCCGCTTCGAGCTGCTGCCCCTGCTGGAGGCCGCGGCCGCGGCACGGCCCAGGCCCTGGCTGGTCTCCTCGGTGCGCGACATTCTGGTGGAGGCCAAGGCCCCGGAGCGTTACGAGGAAATGGCGCTGGTGGCGGAACGTTTTTACGATCTGGTGCTGGTACATGGAGACCCCGGCCTGATTCCCTTCGCCCGCACCTTTCCCCTGGCCGGCCGCATCTCGCACCTGCTCCGCAACACCGGATACGTGGTGGCCGAGCCGGAGGGCGGACCGGCATCCGCGCCGGAGCGCGCCGCGGGGCCGAGGGACGGGGAGGTGCTGGTCTCCGCGGGATCGCGGGCCGGCGGAGAGCCCCTGCTGAAAGCCGCCCTGGAGGCCAGGGCCCTCACGCGCCTGGCGGAACGGCCCTGGCGCATCCTGGCGGGCCTGAACCTGCCGGACGAGGCGCTGGGCCGGTATCAGGACGCCGCCCCGCCGGGGATACTGATCGAGCGCTTTCGGCCGGATTTTCCCGCCCTGCTCGCCAAAGCGGCGCTGTGCATCAGCCAGGGTGGTTACAACACCACCCTGGAGGCGCTCGCGGCCGGCGTGCCGGCGGTGATCGCACCCTACGGTGAGGGGCGGGACTCCGAGCAGGTCTTGCGCGCGACGCTGCTCGCCGAACGCGGCGCGGCGGCGCTGGTGCCCTGGGGAGAGCTGGAGCCAAGGCGTCTGGCGCGGGCGGTGGACGAGGCGCTGGAGCGGGGCAGCGCCGAAGGGCTGGGCGTTCGGGACGCCGGGGAACCGATAAACATCAACGGCGCGGCGGTCAGCGCCCGCCTGATCGGAGAGCTGGCCCGCCTGCCCTGAGGAGAGCGAGAGGGTTGGGGTGCTTCCACCGCGGCGCGGCGGCGTAACGGAACGGACAGAAATATTTCGCGTTATGTTCCTTAGTATGTAGGCGCAATATCGGCTATAGATAAAGATTGGGTTCCACATGTTTCCGTACGTGATTGGCGCTTTCCATGACTGACCTGATTCGGGTGAACGATCTCAAGGTGGAGTTCAACCTGCCGGAGGGAGTGATCAAGGCGGTGGACGGAATTTCCTTCCGCATCGCCACGGAGTCCACCGTCGCGCTGGTGGGCGAATCCGGCTCGGGCAAATCGGTCGTTTCCCAGGCCATCATGGGCATTCTGCCGAACACGGCGCGCATCACGGGCGGGGAGATTCTGTTCCACGATCCCGAGGTGCCCGGGCCGCCGGTGAACATCGCCCAACTGCCCCAGGACTGCGTGGCCATGCGCCGCCTGCGGGGCTCGCGCATTTCCATCATCTTTCAGGAGCCGATGAGCTCCCTGTCGCCCCTGCACACCATCGGCGACCAGATTTCCGAGATGCTGTGCCTGCACAAGAAAAAGACCCGCGCCGAAACCATGGAGATCATGCAGGAGATGTTTCGCCTGGTGGCCTTTCCCGATCCGAAGAACGCGCACAGGATTTACCCCTATGAGCTTTCCGGCGGCCTGCGTCAGCGGGCCATGATCGCCATGGCCCTGGTGTGCCGGCCGGGGCTGCTGATCGCGGACGAACCCACCACGGCCCTGGACGTGACCATTCAGGCCCAGATTCTCAAGCTGATGAAGGACCTGCAGGGCGAGTTGGGCATGGCGATTCTGTTCATCACCCACGATCTGGGGGTGGTGGCCAACCTGGCCGAAGAGGTGGTGGTGGTGTACCGGGGGCAGCTGATGGAGTCGGGCACCGTGGAGGACCTGTTTTCCCGGCCGCGGCACAAGTACCTGAAGGCGCTCTTCCGGGCGGTGCCGCGCTTTGAACTGGGGAAGAACGAGCGGCTGACCCCCGTGCGCGACATCAAGGTCCGCAAGCGCGACCTGGAGGCCCTGCACCACGTGCCGGCCGCGCGGCCCACCGGCAACGGCCGCCTGCTGGAAGTGCGCAACGTTTCCAAGCGCTTCGCCCTGCGCTCCCAGGGCTGGTTCTGGAAGAAAGCCGTCGGCTATCAAAAGGCCGTGGAAAACATCAGCTTTCACATCAATCAGGGAGAATGCGTGGGGCTGGTGGGCGAAAGCGGCAGCGGAAAATCCACCGCCTGCAAATTGATCCTCAGGGCGCTCAACGCCGATGCAGGTGAAATCTGGTGGTCCAGTGGGGGCGAGCGGGTGAATCTGCTGGAACTGTCGGGCCAGGCGCTGCTGGCGCACCGGCGGCGCATCCAGTACATATTCCAGGATCCCTTCCATTCCCTCAATCCGCGCATGCCGGTGAGCGACATCATCGCCGAGCCGCTGGCGATCCATGGCATCGGGGACCGGAAGGACCGTCTGGAGCGGGTGTGCACGTTGATGCAACTGGTGGGGCTGGAGGTGCACCACATGAGCCGGTACCCGCACAGCTTCTCCGGGGGCCAGCGCCAACGGATCGGGATCGCGCGCGCGCTGGCGCTGCAGCCCGAGCTGCTGATCTGCGACGAGCCGGTCTCCGCCCTGGATGTTTCGGTGCAGGCCCAGGTGCTCAACTTGCTGAAAGACTTGCAAAAAAACCTGGGTCTGACCTTGCTGTTCGTTTCGCACAATCTGGCCGTGGTGCACTACGTGGCGGACCGGGTGGTGGTGATGTGCGCCGGACACGTGGTGGAATCGGCGCCACGGAACGAGTTGTTCCAACATCCGCAGCATCCCTACACCAAGTCCCTGCTCTCCGCCGTCCCGGAACCGGATTTGAAGCAGCACCTGGATTTCAGCGCCGTCGCCCTGGAAGGCGCCTCAGACCCGGCCGCCTGGCCCCGGCCCTACCGGATCGATCCCGGCGCCACTTCCGCCATGACGGAGGTGGGCAAGGAGCACCATGTGCGCCTGGCCGGACAAGGAGCCCCGAGCAGGTGACAGGCGATGATGAACCTATCGGCGAAAAAATCCGCAGCAACCGTGCGGGCGGCCGCCCTGCTGGCGGCGGCCCTGCTTGCCGCCGCCGGAGCTCTGCTTGCCGCCGCCGGGGCGGTGCGTGCTTCGGAAGCGATGCCCTATGTGGAGCCGCCCAGCCTCACCGCGCAGGTGAAGGCCGGGAGCCTGCCTCCGGTCGCCGCGCGGCTGCCCGCCGAACCTTCCATCGCCGAGATCGCGAAGTATGGCGGAGTGGTGGGGCGCTACGGGGGGGACTGGCGCATGCTGGTCTACCGGGCCAAGGACGTGCGGATGATGCTGGTTTACGGCTATGCCCGCCTGATCGCTTACAACCGCTACTACAAGCTCGAGCCGGATCTGCTGAAAAAGCTCGAGGTGCGCGAAGGACGGATTTTCACCCTGACCCTGCGCAAAGGGCACAAGTGGTCCGACGGCCAGCCCTTCACGAGCGAGAATTTCCGCTATTGGTGGGAGGACGTGGCCACCAACCGCGAGCTATACCCGGCGGGCCCACCGCGGATTCTGCTGGTCAAGGGCCAGCCGCCCAGGTTCGAGGTGCTCAGCGACACCAAGGTGCGCTACACCTGGCAGGCGCCCAATCCATATTTTCTGCAGGCCCTGGCCAGGCCGCTGCCCCTGGAAATTTTTCTTCCCTCCCACTACCTGAAGAACTTCCACGCGCGCTATGGGGACAAGGACGACCTGGCGCAACTGGTGAAGAGCTACAAAAAACCCAACTGGGCGGCGCTGCATCACAAGATTGACGACTACCGCAATCCGCTGCTGCCCACCCTGCAGCCCTGGATCAACCGCACCGCCCAGCCGGCCAACCGCTTCGTGGGGGTGCGCAACCCGTACTACCACCGGGTGGACAGCCTGGGGCAGCAACTGCCCTACATTGACCGCATGATCGTCTCGGTGACCGACTCCCGGCTCATCGCCGCCAAATCCGGCGCCGGGGAGACCGACCTGCAGGCGCGCGGGCTGGATTTCAACGATTACACCTTCCTCAAAATGGGGGAGAAACGGAACGACTTCCAGGTGCGCCTGTGGCGCGAGGCGCGGGGCTCGCACCTGGCCCTGTACCCCAATCTCAACGTAAACGATCCGGTATGGCGCAGGCTGTTCCGGGACGTGCGCTTCCGCCGGGCGTTGTCCATGGCCATCAACCGGCACGAGATCAACCAGGTGCTGTTTTACGGGCTGGTGCAGGAGGGAAACAACACCGTCCTGCCGGAAAGCCCGCTATACCAGGAGGGGTTCCGCACCTCCTGGGCGCATTTCGACCTGGACCATGCCAACCGCCTGCTGGACGAACTCGGCCTGAGCAAAAGGAATTCCGGCGGCATCCGCCTGCTGCCCAGCGGCCGGCCCCTGGAGATCATCGTGGAAACGGCGGGAGAAAGCCCCCTGCAATCCGACGTGCTGGAGTTGATCCGGGACAGCTGGCGCGGGGCGGGCATCAAGCTGTTCACCAGGCCTTCGCAGCGGGAAGTATTCCGGCGGCGCATCTTTGCCGGTCAATCCCAGATGAGCATCTGGTTCGGGCTGGAAAACGGCATGGCCACCGCGGAATCGGACCCCTGGGAGCTGGCGCCGGTGGCACAAATCACCCTGCAATGGCCCAAATGGGGCCGCCATTACCAAACCAACGGCCGCACCGGAACGCCCCCGGACATGGCGGTGGGGAACGAGCTGCTCGCGCTCTACAAGCGCTGGCAGCAGGCCACCAGCAGCCCCGAAAGGTATCGAATCTGGACGGCGATGCTGGGGATTCACGCCGATCAGGTATTCACTTTGGGCCTGGTGAGCGGTATGTTCCAGCCCGTGGTGGTGAGCAACAACATGGCCAACGTGCCGGACAAGGGCATCTACAACTGGGACCCCGGCTCCTTTTTCGGCATCTACCGCCCCGACACGTTCTGGTTCCGAAGCCTGGAAAACCGCACCGCCAAGGTGAGGACAGAGTAAAAATCAAAGCTAAGACCAGAGCAAAGTCCAAGGCAAGGAACTGAGCAGGAAACTGAACGAGGTACCGGGATGAAAAACCGATTTCCTGACAGGCGCCCGTGATCCGCTACACGCTTCACAGGCTGCTGATCATGATCCCCAACCTGCTGGTGATCAGCCTGATCACGTTCGTCATCATCCAGCTTCCTCCGGGCGACTACCTGACCACCTACGTGATGGAGTTGCAGGCTCAGGGGGAGAGCGTCAACGAGGAGAAGATCGCCTTCCTGCGCCAGCAATTCGGCATTGACCTGCCCTTTCACGAGCAGTACCTGAACTGGCTGTTCGGAATGTTCCGGGGGGATTTCGGCTACTCCTTCGAATATGACCTGCCGGTGACCACGGTGGTGGGCGACCGCATGTTCCTCACCTTCGTGGTCTCGTTTTCCACTATTATATTCACTTGGCTGATGGCCTTTCCCATCGGGATTTACTCGGCCACCCACCAATACAGCTGGGGGGACCACGGGCTGACCTTCCTGGGATTTCTGGGGCTGGCCACCCCGAACTTCCTGCTGGCCCTGATCCTGCTGTATTTCGCCAACGTGACCTTCGGCACCTCCATCGGCGGGCTGATGGACCCGGTGTACCTGGAGCAGAGCTGGTCATGGGGCAAGTTCGGCTCGGTGCTGGCCCATCTGTGGGTGCCCGTGATGGTGATCGGCACCTCCAACACGGCCAGCATGATCCGCCGTTTGCGGGCCAACCTGCTGGACGAGCTGGGCAAGCAGTACGTGACCACCGCCCGCGCCAAGGGCCTGCACCCGTTTATGGTGCTCATCAAGTACCCCTTGCGCATGTCGCTCAACCCGTTCATCGCCGACATCGGCAACTTGCTGCCCCAGGTGATTTCCGGCTCCGCTATCGTGGCGGTGGTGCTCTCCCTGCCCACCACGGGCCCCATGATGCTGAGATCCCTGCAAAGCCAGGACATGTATCTGGCCGGCTCCTTCCTGATGTTCCTGGCCCTGCTGACCGTGGTGGGCGTGTTTCTGTCCGACCTGGCGCTGATGTTGCTGGACCCCAGAATCCGGCTGGAGGGAGGCGTGACCCGATGAGCGAAGCGGCGCGCCGCAAGAAATCCCCGGCCCGGCGGAAGCGCACGCCCGCGCGCCGGGACAAGCTGCCCCACTACTCCTCCAGGGAAGCCTTCGACCCCTACTCCACCGAAGCGCTGACCAGCCAGCAGGAGCGCTACTACACCGCTTCCCAGTGGCTGCTGATGTGGTGGAAGCTGCGCCAGCACCGGCTGGCGGTAATTTCCGGCACGTTTCTGCTGTTGCTGTATTCGAGCATTCTGATCTCCGAGTTCATCGCCCCCTACGACCTGCACACCCGGCACACGGACTTCATCTACGCCCCGCCGCAAAGGGTGCGCGTCCTCCACGAGGGACGGCTGCGGCTGCCCTTCGTGTACGGCACGGATTACCGCCTCAACATGGACAACCTGGAGCGGATTTACATTCCCCAGCCGGCCAAGGTTTACCCGATCCGCTACTTCTGCAAGGGTGACGGCTACCGGTTCTGGGGTCGGATTCCCGGCAGCTTCCACTTCATCTGCCCCCCCCAGGGCGGCACCCTGTTTCTGCTGGGCACGGACCGGCTGGGGCGGGACATCTTTTCCCGCATCATCTATGGCGCGCGCATCTCGCTCACGGTGGGGCTGGTCGGCATCACCATCAGCTTCGTGCTGGGCGTGACCATCGGGGGGCTGGCCGGCTACTACGGCGGCTGGGTGGACGGCGTGGTGCAGCGCATCATCGAGATCATCCGCTCCTTTCCAGCCCTGCCCCTGTGGATGGCCCTCTCCGCGGCGCTGCCCGTGGACTGGGACCCCATCCTGATCTACTTCGGCATCACCATCATCCTGGGCCTGATGGACTGGACCGGGCTGGCGCGGGCGGTGCGCTCCAAGCTGCTGGCCCTGCGGGAGGAGGACTACGCCCTGGCCGCCATGCTGATGGGCGCGCGCCCCGGCCGCATTATTTTCCGGCACCTGGTGCCCAACTTCCTGAGCCACCTGATCGTGTCGGTCACCCTGGCCGTGCCCTCCATGATCCTGGGAGAAACCGCCCTGTCCTTCCTGGGGCTGGGCATGCGTCCACCCATCACCAGTTGGGGGGTGCTGCTCAACGAGGCGCAGGACATGAACGCCGTGGCCCTGTACCCCTGGCTGCTCTACACCATGAGCCCGGTGGTGCTGGTGGTGCTGGCCTTCAACTTCCTGGGCGACGGCCTGCGCGACGCGGCGGACCCCTACGCCTAGCTAGCATATTTCATGGTTGCCGTGGGGGCGTTGCTCCCACACCCCCACCCGGGGGCCGATGGCCCCTGGACCCCGGTAAATTGCGGGAGTTGGCCCAAGGGCCGACTTCCGCCAGGGGAATCCGGGAATCCAATTGCGCGGGCCGGGCCTATCCGCTAGTTTTGATCTTGAAAGCGAACCGGGGGAGGGGATACTCCACGAGGGGAGTGCGCCATGAGCAGATTGATCTTATTCGCCGCGGGAGATGGCGCGGCAACCGTCGCTGGCGGGCAATTGCGGCCGCATCTGATAGGCGGCGCACACGCGGAAATGACCTGGGAGGCGAGCAAGTGAAAACCGGAATACTTCTACTTTCCCTGCTGTTGCTGTTGCTCGTGCCCCAGACGGCCCGCGCGGACTGCATGGACATCATCAGGCACGCCAAAAAAAGCATGGCCGTGACGCAAAAGAACATGCGTAAGCTGAAGAAGGACGACAAGGACACGGTGAGAGGTTTGCTCAAAGACGCGAAAAATTTGCTCAAGGACGCCCGCAGGCTCTGCGGCAAGGACGCATCCTTCTTCGACAAGACAGGCGGCACCAGCAAGGCCCTGGCCGCGGAAAGCCTGATCACCTCGGCGGACCTGGTGATCAAGGCCAAGTAGCCCCGCCGGCCGGCGCCTGCGCGATGGAAGGACCAATACGATGAAGCAGTTGTATTTCGAGGACTTCAGGGTCGGCGACAGCTACGCCAGCCCCTCCAAGACCATCACCGACGCGCACTTCCTGGCGTTCGTGGGCCTGACCGGCGACAACCATCCCATCCACTACGATCTGGAATATTGCAAAAAGCGCGGCTTTCCCGAGCGGCTGGCCCACGGCCTGCTCAACACGGCCCAGACCGCCCTGGGCGCATCGGAGCTTGCGGGGCAGGTGCACGAAAGCATGATCGCCTTCCTGGAACAGTCCTCCCGCTTTCTGCAACCCGTCTTCGTCGGGGACACTCTGTTTCCCAAGCTGACCGTCGCCGAGCTGATCCCCAAGAACACCACGGGCATCCTCAAAATGCGCACCACCCTGCTCAACCAGCGGGACGAAATGGTGCTGGAGGGAGAGCACGTCTATCTGGTCAAAAAGCGCAATCCGAAAG
>CBDUSX010000048.1:0-14980 GCA_965369935.1 uncultured bacterium | reverse complement strand
TGCCGCTCCAGCCGCTGCAATCGTTCTTCGGTTGTCATGGTTCTCCCTTTGATGGTGTGTCACCGCATTAATCGGCCTTACCAGGCGTCGCCGAGAAGCCTGTCTCGGGCTTGCCCGATTAACGCCTTTATCGCATTGCGCTTTTCAGGTTTGACCTTCCGGGTTGGTTTATCCATGACCCTTTTGCTTCTGGGGGAGGAGCGGCATTTCTTTCGCGCGCTCTTGCTTCGTTCTTTCGGATGCCCGGAATCTTTACCGCCTTTGGTCAATTTTGCAACTATCCCGAACACCATGCCTCCTTTCGCCCACCGCTGTACGAGCGCGCCCAGCCCGGGAGGCTGCCAAGAAGAAACGCGGACAGGAATACAGATTTCATGACACCCCAGGATCAGGGGATCATGCAGAAAAGTCTAAGGATGGGCAAGTAGCGGAGATTGTCGAATACGAGGTGACGGTTACTGAATGAGATTATATAATTATCTTGTTGGAGGGTTTTTGGATGGCAACCGACCACCTGGAAAGCGAAAGGGGAAGCCATGAACAAGCCCAAGCGCAAGAACCTCATGGGCGTCTGGTGGAAGCGCATGATGCAGAAGATGAGGCAATGGGGCAAGGTCTACGTGGAGGACCACAGGCATAAGAGTAAGGTTGGCTAATTCTGCGGGAGAAAAAGCGCAAAATAAAACGATCGGAGCCCGTTTCCCGCTCCGGCCTTCGTCATGGTATGGGCGGGTGCGGGAAATGCGTCTGAGGAAGCGGGAACGAACTCTAAGCGCCCCTTGCTCGGCGAGTTTTGTACCGGTTTTGTGCCAAACTTTTGCCCGAAAAGGCGGTTTGCGCCGGTTTGTGCCAAAAAAAAGCACTCACGAAGAACCGTAAGCCCCTGATATTAAACGCGCCCGGGAGGATTCGAACCTCCGACTCCCGGCTTCGAAGGCCGGTGCTCTATCCAACTGAGCTACGGGCGCGGACGGGCCAAAGGCAGGGTCTGGAGGCGGGGAAACCCGCGAACTCCGCCGCTTCGTTCTTTTCAGCCTGGCTATCCAACCTAGCCGACGGGGCGGGGGCTTGCAACACATCCGGCGGGCGTCATTCGGACGCTGAGTCATTAGGACACCGAGGCGCCCTGGTCCTCTCCGTCCTCCGGCGGCGTCCAGGTGCGGAATTCCTGCAGCAGGGGAAAGTACAGCCCCAGCCGGATGGGGTGGTGGGGATCGTGCTTGCGCATCACACGGGCGTAGCGTTCCAGTTGGGCGCGGTAGCGCTCCTGCTCGCTGTTCAGGAAGCTCTCGAGGCTGCCTCCCTCGTGGCTGCCCGTCTTGTAATCCACGATCCAGCGCACCCCTTCCTGATCCACCAGGGTGCGGTCAATCTGGATATGCAGGGTGCGGCCGCCGTCCAGGGCCGTCAGAGCCAGTTCGGAGTCCGCCTCGCCGGGGGGCTCCAGCAGCCAGCGGCCGGTCTCGTCGGCCAGGGTGCGGCGCACGGCCAGCGCCACCTTTTCCGTGGCCTGCCCAAGCTCGGCCTGCGGCACGCCCAGCCGGGCCAGGTCGGCACGGAAATTCCCCTGGCGTCCGTCCACCGCCTCGGGCGTCCAACCCTGCGTTCCTGACTTGGCGATCCGCTGCAGGGTGCGGTGCACCACCGTGCCCACATGGCGGGCCGTGTCCCCGGCCCACAGGAAATCCGGCGCGCTGGGCGCTTCCGCCTCCTCGCTGGCAGCATCGGGCATCGCCTCCCCCGCCGCCGTCTCCGGTGCGGGGGGCAGGCTCCAGCCCTGGGGCAGCCGCCTCAGGTTCGGGGCCTCCGCCTCGCCGCCGGGCACGGCCGCAACGTCCTGCTCCTCCGCGTCGCCGGGCTGCGGGGCCGCCGCGCCGTCGAACTCCGCCGCAAGCACCTCCCAAAGCTTGTGCAACAGGGAGCCGCTCCTCGGCGAGGCCTCGCCGCGGGCGTTCAGCCCGGCATGCCCGAGCAGGTGCAGCTGCTTGCGGGCGCGGGTGGCCGCCACGTAGAGCAGGCGTCCCATCTCATGGTCGTTGCGGACTTTGTTCAAACCCGCCAGATAGGCGTAAATTTCGTCCCGCGGCTCCCCCGTCTCGGTGACGGGGGCCAGCAGCAAATCCTCGCCCCCGCCTTCCTTGCGGGGAACCTCGCTCCACAGCAACAGGCGGGGCTGGTCAGGTTGGGGTTGCCTGCCCAATCCGGGCAGGATCACCGTGTCGAATTCCAGGCCCTTGGCCCGGTGGATGGTCATGATTTGCAGGCCGGGGCCGGCCAGCGGGTCAGGCGGGGCGAAGAGCGCCCCGGCGCTCTCTTTCAGCGTATCCGGATCGGGCGGCTCGCCGTCTTCCTCCATATGCTCCAGCAAGTCCAGACACGCGCGGGCGTCCGCCATTTCCGAGTCGTCCAGACCGGCGGGCCCGCCCAGGGCCAGCCAGGCGCCTTCCACCGTCCGGCGCAGTCCGCCGCGGGCCCGCATTTGCAGGGCCGCGGCCATCACCTCCCGCAAGCGCGCCAGCCGCTGGCTTCCATCTTCGCTGAGGCCGGCCGTGGTCTCGGGATCGCTGACGGCGCTCCACAGGGTGCGCTGCCCTTGGGCCCCGGCCAGGGCCTGCAAATCCGCCAGCAGCAGCCCACACCAGGGGGCGCGCAGCACGGCCAGCCACGCCACCCGGTCCGCCGGGTGGTGCAGGGCGCGGGTCAGGGCCAGCAGGTCCTGCACCGCCGGGCGCGTCTCCAGCGGATCAATGTCTATGCCCCGGTAGGCCAGCCCGGCGGCGCGCAGGGCGGGCAGGATGGCCGTCAGGTGGCTGCGGGCGCGCACCAGGATCGCCACCTCGCCCTCCGGCCGTTCGGCGCGGGCGGTCTGCACCAACTCCACCACGCGCCGGGCCTCTTCCTCGTCGTTTCGCTCCAGCCAGGGGTGCACCCGCACCGCGGGGACGTCGCCGGGAGAATGCGCGGCGACGATGGGGCTATACGCCACCGCGCCGGTGAGCGGGTTTTCCTCGGCCGGAAAGACCCGCGGAAAGGCGGCGTTGACCCATTCCACGAGACCCCCGGTGGAGCGGAAGTTCACCTCCAGGGACAGCGGGGTCAGGCCCAGGCCGCCCACCCCCTGGCTGCGGGCCCGCAGGTACAGGCCCACGTCCGCCTCCCGGAAGCGATAGATGGACTGCATGGGGTCACCCACCAGGAACAGGGTGTGCCCGCCGGCCTGCGCCCAGCCGGCGGTGAGCCGCTCCAGCAGTTGAAACTGGCTGAAGGAGGTGTCCTGGAACTCGTCCACCAGCAGGTGACGGATGCCATAATCCAGGCCGGAGTCCAGGGCGGTGGCCGCGCCGCCGGAGGAGCCGGAGCCGTCCAGCGCCGCCACGGCGGCCAGGGCCACCTCGGTGAAGTCCACCTCGCCTGCCGCGGCGAACACGCGCCTCAGCTCCTGCACGGCCAGGGGCAGCAGGGTCAGCAGCGCCTCCAGCAGCTCCCATTGCGCATCGGAGTACGCGGGCGGCGGCAGTTCCCGCAGGGCCTGCAACGCGGCGCGGAGGCGCTGCTCGTTTTGCAGGGAGGCGAGCAACTTCTGCATGTCTCCCTTCATGGTGTCCAGCATTTCCCGTTGCTCCTCGTCCTTGGCGGAGGAAGGGGCGGGGAAGCCCTGATTTTTGCTCAGGGAGCGGCGCCAATCCCCACCGGCGGTGAGCAGCAGTTCCGTCAGACCCAGCCACAGGGGCAGGCACTCCGGCTCCGTGCCCGGCAGGCGTTTCATGTCCCGGCAGGCCTGTATGGGCGAAGGGGGGTCGGCGCCTTCCAGATGTTGCGCGGCGTGGCGGGCCAGGGGCGGCAGGGCATCCCGCGCTCCGTCCGGAGCCGCATCCGGAAAGGCCTCGTGCGCTTCCGCCATGGCCTCTCCGGCCAGCCGCAGCAATACGGCCTCCAGTCCGGCGCGTAGCGCTCCGCCGGATTGGCCCTGTCCGCTATCTTTGCCATCATGTTTGTCAGGGCCTTTCAGATGGCGCAGCCATTGGTCGCGGCGGGCCAGCATGGATTGCAACAGCCCCTCGCTACGCGCGAGGTCGTTGTCCAGATGGGTGAGCAGGCGTTCCACCGCCTCGCCGGCCGCCCCTCCCTTCTCCAAATGGCCCAGGGCGGCGCGGGCGGCCTCCAGATGCAGATGGCTCGCGTCCTCCACCAGCGGGGGGTGGCCGCCCATCCCGGAGCGCCAGGGCAGTTGGGCGGTGATGGCCGCGCAAAGGGCGTCTATGGTCTGTATGCGCAGGCGGGCGGGTGTTTCCGCCAGCGTCCACCCGCGTTCGCGCTCCCGTTCCTGCACCGCACGGGCCAGCTCCCAGGTATGTTTGTGGTGCGCTTCTTCCGGTGGCGGGCCGTCCGCGGCGTCCAGGGCGTCCAGCACCCGTTGGCGCATTTGGCCGGCGGCCTTGCGCGTGAAGGTGATGGCCATCACTTCCTCCGGATGCTCCGCCAGGGAGAGCAGCTTCAGGAAGCGCTGAATGAGCAACTCCGTCTTGCCCGAGCCCGCGGGGGCCTGGACGATGAAGGAGCGCTCAGGATCGAGGGCCTCGCGCCGCTGGTTTCCGTCGCGCATGGATGCGGTTTCAGCCGCCATCGTCCTCCTCCTCCCCTGCGGGCGCTGGCACATCGTGGATGCGGCACAGCGGGGTCAGTTCGCAGTAGCGGCAGGTTTTCGGTGGGTCTTTCGGGTCCACCCGGGCAGCTCCCCGGCGGAAATCGTTGCCCAGGTTTTCCAGTACCCCGTGCCATTGCGCCAGCACGGTATCCCGGTCAGGAGGCTCCGGATTTCCCGGCGGGGCGGGGATGGTGTCGAAGCGCTCGGCGCGGGGCAGAATCCCCGCCTCGGCCTCCAGCCCCCGGAAAGCGGAGTCCCCCCGCCGCACCTGGGCGAAGGCCACGGCCGCCAGGTCCAGTCCGGCGGAGGAGCAGTACAGGGGCAGTTGCGGTTCTTCCGGGCGTTCGCCCAGCCAGTCCTTCCAGTTGGACTTGCCGCTCTTGTAGTCGAGCACCACGTGGCGCATGTCCTCGAGCTGGTCAATGCGGTCAATGCGCGTGTTGACCTCGATGCCTCCGATGGTGAGGGTGGCTTCCCGCTCTCTCGCGATGACGGTAAACGGCGCGCGCTCCCGCTCCTGCTCAAGCCACTCCTCGGTGAGCCGGATCAGGCGCGCCCGCTCGATCTCCCGGAATCTTCCGCGCAGGGTGGCCGGATGGCGCCGTTCCGCATCGGCCAGGGTTTCCTCCACGGCTTCCGCAACCCGGCCGTGCAGGGCCTCCGGCGGCATATTGCGCAGATTGGCCAGGGTTTCCAGCCTGGCCCAGATGCGCTCCAGCACCTTGTGAATCAGGCTCCCCCGCTCGGAGGGGTCAAGGCCGTGGGCGGGGGACGCCAGGGGCTGCGCGTGCAGCCGGTGGGTGGCGAAGGCGCGGAACGGGCAGGCGGCCTGATCCTTGAAAATTCCGCTGCCCCCGGCGGCCGGACGATCCGCGGCCAGGGGCGGGGCGTCGTGATCGCTCAGGGTCTCCAGGCCGCCGGCCTCCCGGACTATCTCTTGGAAGAAGGGCACGGCGCTGAGGGAAAGGCTTCCTGGCGGCCTCCCGGGCAGGTGCGCGATGAGCCGGCTGGGCCTCAGGGCGCGCTCCCCCTCGGCCAGGGGGTGGCTGACCACAGCCTCCCCCGCACCGGCCAGCAGCCGGGCCGTGATTCGCCGGGCGTAGGCCGCTTCCCGCGCGGCGGATGACTGGGGCAGCCCCTGCTCCCGCTGCCAGGCCGCGGGCAGGAAGGGGTTGGGATGGGCCGGGCGCGGCCAGGCGTCTTCATGCAGCCCCAGCACCCACAGGTGGTCGAAGGCCAGGCCGCCGGCTTCCAGCGCCCCCAGAATTTGAACCTGCGCAGGCCCGCCCTCCGGCTGAAACTGGGTTTCCGCGGCCAGCTTGTGCAGCCGGGCCAGCGCCTCGCCCCAGGGCAGGGCGGGCAGCACCGGCTCCAGGGCGGCAAATTCGGAAAAAAGCTCCAGCAGCTTCTCCCAGGCCTGATGCTCCACCGAGTCGAGCTTGAGTTGTTCAGGCCAGCCGAGGGCTCGCAGCAGGCGGCTACAGGCTTCCGCCCAGGCGCCCGGGGCCTTGCGCCCGTCGCGCAACTCGGCGAAGGCCTCCTGCCAGCGGGTGAGGACGGCGGCCAGCACGGGGGCGTGGTGCGGGCTGGGATGATCCCCCCTCCGCGGCCTGCCGGCCTCCGTGGCGATCCAGGCCAGGGACAGCTCCGCCTCGCTGCCCTGGCGCAGGTGGGCGTCCAGCAGCGCCCTTTGGGCCGCCTCTTGCTCCGCGCCGGCCAGAAAGGGGGAGAGGATGAGGCGGCTCGCCTCGGCCATGGGCAGGCGCCCGCGCCCCAGGCCGAGAAAGGCCAGCGCCGCCTCCACCAGCGGAAAGCGGGCCAGGGGCCGGCCGTGGGAAATGTTGAAGGGCGGCTGGCCCGAGGCCCCCGGCAGCACCGCGCCCGGGGCCAGCACATCGGTGAAGATGCGTTCCATGCGGGCGCGCAGGGCGCCCAGCTCAGGCACGACGATTCCGATGCTGCCGCCGTCACCGGCTTCCAGGAGGCGCCGGGCCCAGCGGGCGGCGGTTTCTATCTCCGCTTCCACGTCCGGGCAGCCCACCCGCTCCGGCGTGGGGGAGGCATCCGGGGGCGGCACCTCGCTGACCTCGCAGCCGGCCCCCCGCAGGACCTCCAGCAACGCGGCCTGCTGGGGCGTAAATTCGTCGAACCCGGCCAGCAGGAGCCGTGCCGGGGGCGCGATGGAGGAAGTCTCGATCCAGTGCGCGACGACCTCCGGCAGCAGGGCGGGGCTGAGCCATCCGGCGGCGGCACAGGCCGCCTGGAATGCGGAGCGCCAGCGCCGGAAGGCCTGGGTCTCCTCGCTTTCCCCGTCCCGCGGCGGGGGAAGATCGAGCCGCCACTGCGCGAGCAGCTGGGAGGCCTGCCGGGCCAGCCGTGCCGCCGCGGCGGGCTGGAGCACGTCCCGCCGGCCGGCGCCGCGGGCGATGATCTGCTCCCAGAGCACACCCTCCTGGGTTTCGCTGAGGAGCAGGGCGCCGTCTTCCAAGCTGGGGGACAGGGGAGCGTCGGCTTCCCGGCCTTCCTCCCAGCAGCGGCGCAGCCAGGCGGAGAAGGGAAGGATGTCCGCGGTCGGCCAGACCTCGCGCCCGGCCCGCGTCTGATGGGCGTCGTAGCGCTCCCGCAGATGCAGGAACAGCCGCCGGTTCACCGTGAGCAGAGTGGCGCCCGCGGCCAATGCCTCGTTCACATTTACAACATTTACAACATTTACACCGGGCTGCCGGGCCATGGGCGGATTGGCAATGGAATTCAGGAAGTATGGGGAAGCACCTGCCCCGGAACCGGCCCATTATAGCACCGGAGGGAAATTCTCCAAGGTTGGACGGGGAGCCGCCCCGGGGCCCGTTGGGAGCCGCGGGATCGGTCCAGACATATTGCGTTCATGCCAGCCGTTGACTCATATCTGAAATCGAAGTACATACGGTCCATAATCGCTTTCTGGATTTAGGGAAGAAGCCTGCCGGCCGGCGCACCACCGCCGGCGGAGCGCCGTGCGCATACGGCCAGGCAGACCGGGCGGCGCCTGAGGGTGGATCGGCTTGCCGGTCACCATTACTCCATCCCCGCGGAGAGAGCCTTATGAGTGAAGCCAGCAAGAAGCCAGCTGCAAAAAAAGCGAAGACGAAAAAGAATCCCGAGAGCGGGACGGTTTCCAGCAGGATGCTCTCCGCCTCCGGCAAGATCATCGAGCAGGCCCGCAAAAACGCCGGCATGACGCAGAAAGGGCTGGCCAAGCTGCTCAAAGTCACCGCCGGAAGCATTGGCAAGATCGAGAAAGGCAAGGCCATGGCCCCGTTGCACAAGGCCAACGACCTGATGAAGGCGCTCAAGCTCCAGGGCAAGGACGCCGAGTACCTGAAAGAGGTCATGAAATCCGCCGGAGGCATCACCAAAAAAGCCGGGGACATTACCATCAAGTCAGCCGGCGGCCTGTCCAAGCAGGTTTCCGCCGGGGCGGCCCAGGCATGGGGTGTCTTTTCTGCGGAGGAAAAGCGGGAAATGACGAGGAACATCCTCGAGCTTGGGGGAAATCTCTCCAATGCCCACAGAACTCCCAGCGAGGAGGATATGGTGCTGTTCGCCGTGCATGCGGCCGGCGAGGACGAGCGGCGCTTCAGAAAGATACTCGATGCACTCGACATTCCTGTCGGGAGGGCATCGCAGATCATCACGCAGAAGCTGCAGGCCCAACTCCGCAACAGGTCCTGAATGGTGAGGCGTCGAGGCCCGTTCCACGGCGGCGGCGGATTCGGCGATGAAGGCGCGCTCGCCGGCCTCCGCCATTTTGTCCGTGATCATGCGGTTGGCCGAAATGCCGTGGGCGGCCATTTCCCAGACAGAGCCCAGCCGCGGGCCTTGATAGCCAGGGCCTGCGGGCGCCCTACATGTGGGAGTACATCGGCTGTCCGGCGACGGGCATTTCCGCGCGCAGGATGCTGCCGGTTTCCGATTCGGTGATGAACAGGGACTTCCCCTCCGGCCCGCCATAGGCCAGGTTGGTGACCACCGCGCCCGCGCAGGAGTCCACGCGATAGATGGGCTCGCCGCGAGCGCTGAACACCCACACCGCGCCCATGCCCGGATGGCAGACGGCCAGGTTGCCTTGCGAGTCCAGGGCCATGCCGTCCGGCCCGATCCCGCCGTTGAGATGGACGAACACGCCGGTCTGGGGCGGGAAGCCCCCGGGGGTGAAGCGCGGCGCCCGCCACACGCAGTTGCCCCGCGTGACGGCCACGAACAGGGCCGACTCGTCCAGGTTGAACACCAGGCCGTTGGGGCTGGGAATGCCGGTCAGCATCAGTTCCAACTCCCCGCCGGCCCGCAGGCGGCAGACCCGGCCGGATCGATCCTGCAGGCTGGACTGGCCCTGATCGGTAAAGTAAATGTCGCCGTCGCCGGCGAAGACCAGATCGTTGCAGCCCTTGTAGCGTTCCAGGCGGGGGCGGTCGCTGAACGGCTCCACCTTGCCGCTCGCCGCATCCATCACCATGATGCCGTGCTTGTAATCGGCGATGAAAATCCGTCCGTCCTTGTGAATCTTCAGGCCGTTGGGTTCACCGTCGTACTCCGCGGCCACGCTGAAGTCGCCGTCGGGGGAGACCTTGAAGATGCGCCCGTAGGGAATGTCCACCACGTAGAGGTTGCCCGCCTTGTCGAAGGAGGGGCCTTCCAGGAAGGAGTCGCGGTGGGCCCCCAGCCTTTGCAGGGGCGCGAACTTCGGGTCGCGCCCGGTGATGCGCAATTCATCCGGCAGGCGGGCGAATATTTCGGTCTTGATGACGGGGGGCGCAGCGAACATGGGCGGTTTCTCCTTCGGCGCGTTTTTCCAAAGATCAGCGGTCCTTCTGCACGTCCACCACCGGCAGGGCCGTGCGCTCCGGATTGACCGGTTCGGCCGGCGTGTCGTATACGTTGACCCCGTTGATTGATTTCGTGCGGGCGTTATCCGGCGAGATATTCCCTTCCCTTACGGGGGCAGGGGCGGGAAAGTCAACCGACGCCGTATCCACGTTCCGGCCTATGTTACAGACCTCTGCGCCTTTGGTCATATGGGCGCGGCCGAGTGATCGCATCAACAGGGGAGAACACCATGGCAAAACAACGCGACCTGGTGGGCTATGGAAGGCAGGCGCCGCAACTGGCCTGGCCCAATGGCGCCCGGCTGGCCATCTCCATCGTGCTCAATTACGAGGAGGGCTCGGAGCGCAACTTCGCCATCGGGGATCCGGATCAGGAGGCCATGACCGAGTGGGGCTCCTATCCCCTGCCGCCGGAAATCCGCAACCTGGCCATGGAGTCCATGTACGAGTACGGCTCGCGGGTGGGCGTGTGGCGCATCCTGGACATCTTCAGCGGCCTGGGCGTGCACTGCACCTTCTTCGCCTGCGCGGTGGCCATGGAGCAGAATCCCGAGGTGGCCAAGGCCGCCGGCGAGGGCGGCCACGAAATTTGCAGCCACGGCTACCGCTGGGAGGAGGTGTTCCGCCTCAGCGAAGATGAGGAGCGCGAGCACATCCGGCTGGCCGTGGAATCCTTCCAGCGCACCTGCGGCAAGCGCCCGGTGGGCTGGTACTGCCGCTATGGGCCCAGCGAGCGCACCCGGAGGCTGGTGGTGGAGGAAGGGGGCTTCATGTACGACTCGGACGCCTACAACGACGACGTGCCGTACTTCGTGGAAGTCTCCGGAAAGCGCCATCTGGTGGTGCCCTACACGCCCGACATCAACGACTTCTGCTTCTGGAACTCGCCGGGCTTCGTCACCGGCGACGACTTCTACGAGTATCTGAGGGACTCCTTCGACACCCTGTACGCCGAATCGGCGCGGACGCCGCGCATGATGTCCGTGGGCCTGCACGCCCGCATTGTCGGGCGGCCCGGGCGCATCGGGGCCCTGCGCCGCTTCATCGAGTACGCGCAAGGCCACGCGGAGGTATGGTTCGCCACGCGGGAGGAAATCGCCCGCGCCTGGCTGGAGCATCACAAGGGGTGAGGAACATCGGGGCCGCGGGCTCAGGGGGCGGGGCCGGGCTTCAGGGCGGTGAAAAGGAATCTGGATACGGCGAAGAAGAACTCCCCCGCCTTTGCGAGCTGCCTCTGCTCGTCTTCCCAGGCCTGGGCTTCCGCTTTGCTGACACCGTGTTTTCCGGCCACCACCCCGGCAATAAGCCCCATTCCCTCGTGGGATTCCGTGTTCGGGTGCGGTTCCGGATTGAAGGTGGCCAGCATATCCCTGCGCTGCAAGACAAATCCGGCCCGCTTCAGTTTCGGCGCAAGAGTCTGAAATAAATTCGGGCTCGCGAGAGAGTTCCGCCAGGCGGCCAGTACCCGTTTCATGCGCTTGCGGTTCCTGGAGTACCACGCAACCGAGTCCCACTCGGTGTCGAAGATGACCACCCGCCCCAGGGGGCGCAGCACGCGATGAATTTCGGCCAGCGCGCGGTCCATGTCGGCAACATACTGCAGCATGCTTGCCGCTGAGACCGCATCGAACTCGCCGTCAGCAACCGGAAGGGCCGCCGCGTCACCCTCCCGGAATTCGCACCACGGATAATCAGCGCAAAGCGCCCTGGACTCGGCCAGCATGTCCGGGTTGATTTCCACGCCCAAGACCCGCCCGGCGGGGCCGACCGCCGTAGCGATCTCCCGGGCCAGAAAACCGGGGCCCGGCCCGATTTCCAGCACCTGCTCACCCTCGCGGAGGTCCAGAGCGCGGAGAATGTCCATGCGGATCGCCGCCCGCGCCCCGGAGGCGTACATCCCCATGATCCGCTGGTGCAGGTTCCCGTCCAGCAGGGGCAACTCCCGGCGCGGCGCGGCCGATTTCTTCTTCGGCTTGTTTGGCTTATTGGGCATCAATTACGTCCCTCGAGCAATTGGCTGCCCCAGACCGGCCCACGGCCCTGAAGCGTCTCCTGAGGTATGCCGGCCGCCTTCAGCAGATTGGGGCTCGGCACCGGTATTGTTTGATCTTACCGCATGCGGCCGTGATGGACCTCGCCTCACACGCGAATTTCCAATTTTCGCATGCCCATTCCTTATACTTGAGTTGCCAGTAATATTTCGCGTTGCATTTTCGGGGTTTTGCTTTTTTCCATGGGAAATATTCCATGGCGTCGATCGTTCCCGGTCAAGTTGATCGCGTTCCCTGCCGCCCGGCTCGATCGATCTAAGGGGGTAGGGCATACGTGTAGTATCAGAAAAAGGTTAGTTTTTTGTAACGAATTTACGTCGCGGAGAGACTAAATATTTGATTGGTGGTGCAAAGAGCCGGGCTCATGCCCGCCGCGCCGGAAGCGGGTAGGGAGTTTCAGTGCCGCAGATCGGAAAGAATTAAGAACAAACGCTTGCGCGCGGCGTTATTTAGTAACTAGTATAATTTTCCGCCGCATTGCAGCATATTTCGCGCTTCCGTTTGGTAGCCAGGAGAGGATAGCGAATGCCGGAAATGCCCCCCCACTCTATTCCCGTGACGTTCCGGGTGCGGCCCGAAGCACTGAACGGGTTGATGCGGCTCTGGGAGCAGGACAGAGAGAAAGGAGAATCCGACAGCATTCGGGCCTACCTGGGGGAGTTGCTGCTACGCTGCCTCAATATCGTGGTCACGCCGGAAGATCAGCGCAGCCGCAGTGACAGGGAATTTCTGGCCGAAGTGTCCAGGGAACTGAAGGACTCGGTTTCCGTTACGACGGAGGAGGGTCAGGAGGTTTCTTTCCGCTTTCTGTAGGGGATTCTCGTTCCTCCATGGACCTGGCGCCCAAGTTCGCCAAGCGCTTGATCAGTTCGTCAAGGGGTTTTTTTAGCCGCACGCGCAGCTTGCTCGGAATCCTGTCTGGTTTCTTGGCCATACATGTTCAAACGCGTGACACGGACGGCTGATGTGGAAAATGTGTAGAGATAGCATGGATTAGCCCCCATATACGCATTTTCGTAATCTCGATACAAATTCGTTCTGATTACCTCCGCCGGAATTCCCGGCGGCAAGTCACATTCTGCCCGGATTCAGAGCGGCAAGGGGGTGGCGCTTGGCGCAATGCGCCCCAGCGGAATTGGCGGCCGTCAGGCAGTTGAAAGAAAGGGCGAGCGATGGGGATTGAACCCACGACCCCCGGAACCACAATCCGGTGCTCTGCCAACTGAGCTACGCTCGCCATGTGCCGGTGCGCGCGGCCGGAGGGCCGCATGGCGATGTTTGGCGGGAAAATTCACCTTAACCGCTATGGGCGCCCAAAGTCCAAAGGAAATGCGGGCGGCGCTCCCCGTCCGGCCGCGTTGCCCTCAGCCGCTCAGGCGGCTTCCACTTCCACCCGCGCGTCGTTGTAGCAGGCGCCCTCGGCCAGGTCCGCATGGTGGGCGGGGGCCAGCGCGGAGACGGTGCGGCCGTTGTCGCTGGTGCGGAACCAGGCCCCTTTCAGGGAACACACCACCCCCGGACGCACCTTCTCAGTGATTTTGAGTTTCAGGCGCACCTCCCCCAAATCGTTGAAGACGCGCACCGTCATCCCTTCGCTCAACTCCCGCTTGGCCGCGTCGGCGGGATGCATGTCCAGCCACACCTCGTCGCTGTAGGGCAGTCCCCCGAAAGTGGAGGTGGTGCGGTTGTCCGATGATGGCGAAACCAGCGCCAGCGGCCAGGCGCCGTCCCGGGCCTGATAGGCGGGCAGGGCCAGCCCGTACTTTTGCTCAAGGTAGGTGGACTCCAACTCGATTTTCCCGCTCGGGGTGGCCGGGAAGGTGGCCGTGAACAGCTCCGCCTCCTCTCCGCCGAAGCGAATGGAAAGGGGCTCGTCCGCCGGAATCAGGCTGGGCCGCAGGCCCTGCATGCGCTCGTCGTCCAGGTCCATGGCCTGGTCCATCAGCGCCTCGTCGCTGTCGCTGAACTCCTGCTCCTTGAACCCGAAGCGCGCGGCCAGCCGGCGGAACATCTCCGTGTTGGGCAGGGCCTCTCCCTGGGGCGCGATCACTGCCCCGGCCCGCTGGAGGAACTGCTGGCCATAGGCCGGGTAGAGGTCGCCGTGCTCGAAGTTGGTGGCGTTGGGCAGCACCACGTCCGCGTAGTCCGCCGAGTCGGTCATCACCACGTCCGCCACCACGGTGAACAGGTCTTCGCGCAACAGCCCCTGGATCATCGCGTTCTGCTCCGGATGCACGATCACCGGGTTGTGGTTGTAGACGAACAGCCCCATCAGCGGCGGCTCGAGATCCGGGTCCAGCAGGTGGCTTCCCACGTCCAGGATGTTCAGCGTGCGGATGCCCTCCGGCCGCAGGTGGTCGCCCTGCAGGCGGGGCACGGTCTTGGGGAAGGAGGCGGACGAGCCATAGCACAGGCCGCCGCCGCGCACGCCGAACTTGCCGGCCAGGGCCGGCAGGGCGAAGATGGCCCACAGGCCGCTGCCGCCGTTGCGGTTGCGCTCCAGGCCGTTGCCCACGCAGATCGCCGCGGGGGAAATGCCGCGGTACCACTCGGCCAGTTCCACAATCTGCGCTTCGGCGAGCCCGCAGATTTCCGCGGCGCGGGCCGGCGGGTACTTGCGGGCCTCGGCCATAAAAGCCTCCGCGCCCTCGACGTGCTTCCCGATGAACGCCTCGTCCAGGGCGCCCATGCGCTCGAGCTCCGCGGCGATGGCCCAGGCCAGCACCACGTCCGTGCCGGGCAGGAGCGCCAGGTGCATGTCCGCCTGCTCGGCGATTTTCACGCGCACGGGGTCGATCACCACCACCTTGGCCCCCTGCTTTTTGGCGTCGTTGATGAGGGACGTCAGGTGCAGGCCGGAGACGGTGACGTTGAAGCCCCACACGACGATCAGCCTTGCATCGGCCAGGTGCTCCGGGCGCATGGGCACGGCCGCGCCGTAGGTGCCGGTGAAGGCCTCCGCCCGGACACCGCCACACATGGCCCGCCGGTTGAGTTGGGAGGCGCCCAGGCGGTTGAAGAAGCGCATGTCCATGGAGCCGTAGGCCAGCATGCCGTGGGGCCCGGCGTAGTTGAGCGGCACGATGGCTTGCGAGCCGTGGCGCTCCACGATCTCCGTGAAGCGCTCATGAATAATGTCCAGCGCCTCGTCCCAGCTGATGGACTCGAAGCGCCCCTCGCCCTTGGCGCCCACCCGCTTCAGGGGCGTCTTGATGCGCCCCTCCCCATGCACGAATTCCGGGTAGCGGGTGACCTTGTTGCAGATCACCCCGCGGGTGAAGGGATTGGCATGAGAGCCCCGCACGCGGGTCATCCTGCCGTCCTCCACCGTCACGGTGAGGCTGCAGGTGTCCGGGCAGTCCAGGGTGCACACGCTGGGCAGGTCCACGCTCATGGCTGGGATCGTCCTTGACTGGGGGTTG
>CBDUSX010000047.1:0-15032 GCA_965369935.1 uncultured bacterium | reverse complement strand
CTAGGGACGGGCACACAAGATGATTCACATCACCGAAGCCGCCGTGAAGGAAATCCGCAAAGTCAAAGCCGAGGAGGAACTTAGCGAGGAAGTTCCCATCCGCATCGGCATCAAGGCGGGGGGCTGCTCCGGCTTTACCTACACTTTCGAATTCGACGCCACCAAGGGCAAGTTCGACCTGGAATTCGAGTCAAACGGTCTGAAAATTCTCGTGGACAAAAAGAGCCATCTTTACATTGACGGCACGGAGATTGACTGGAGTTACAGCCTGATTGACCGCGGCCTGAAATTCACCAATCCCTCGGCGAAAGGCTCTTGCGGCTGCGGAACCTCGTTTATCTACGAGCCCGAGGAGCAGCAAAGCAAGTTGCCCACCCTTCAGTTCAACCTGTAAATTCATGGCAAAACTTCTGCTCCTGCACGGCCCCAATCTCAATCTGCTGGGGGAAAGGGAGCCCGAAATCTACGGCCACGCCACCCTGCAGGACATAGAGACCAGCGTCAGGACGGCGCTGGAAGAGGCCGGGCACGCCTGCTGGAGTTTTCAGTCCAACTCCGAAGGCGCGTTGATCGACTGGCTGCAGGAGAACCGCCAGGCCGACTTTCTGTTGATAAACGCCGGCGCCTTCACCCACACAAGCATCGCCCTGGCCGATGCGCTGGCCTCTCTGGCTATCCCCTTCATCGAGATTCACATCAGCAACGTATACAAACGGGAATCCTTTCGGCATCATTCCTTCCTTTCGGCCCTGGCCCTTGGCTGTGTGGTCGGCTTGGGCGCCAAGGGCTACGATCTCGCTGTGGAATACGCCATAGATTATCTGAAGCCATCCAATCAAACCTGACCGCGTAATGCGGCACCGCCACCAATCGGCGGGCAGCCGCAACAAAAGCCTATGGATCAACTGGAAAAGACCCTTTCGATTATCAAGCCCGACGGCGTGCGTGGAAACCTGATCGGCGCCATTCTGAAACGCTTCGAGGATGCCGGGCTCACCATCGCCGCCATGAAATTGACATCCCTGAGCAAGGCGCAGGCGCAAGGATTTTACGCGGTGCACAGGGAGCGGCCGTTCTTCGACAGTCTGACGACGTTTATGTCATCGGGTCCTATTGTGGTGTCCGTGCTGGAGGGATATAATGCCATCCAGGTGAACCGGGAGCTCATGGGAGCCACCAATCCGGCGGAGGCCGGGGAAGGCACTATCCGCAAGGACTTTTCCGAGAGCATCGAAGCCAATACCGTGCATGGCTCCGACGGCCCTGACACCGCGAAGGAGGAAATCGGATTCTTCTTTCCCGGCTGGGAGTTGATAGGCGCCAAGCGTCTCTGACCCTATGAATTGGCGGCCCGGCGCACGCAAAACGAATTGAATGGGGGCGGCCGCCCCCGAAAGCAGACGACCCTGAAATCACCAATTTAACAGGGATGTAATGCGGTGATTCCGAAACAGCTGAAGGCGAGCTTCCATAACGGCGAGCCGGTCATACAGGAATTCGCGGCGTTGATGAACGCCACGTTCAAGTATTACGCCGAGACCCGCGCGTTCTTCTTCGACGGCCTGCCTACCCACCTCCATCAGTCGGAACTGGTTTCCTTCGTCAACGTCGAACTCAAGAATCGTCTTTTCAACAAGGCGTTTTGCGAGACCATCGAGGATGCGCTGAAGGCCCTGCGCCGCGTGATCATCCGCCTGGAAGATCTGCGCCGGGAGCATCCGGACCTTGGGTCGGTGTTCGACAATATGGACCGGTTGGGGATACTCGCCGAACGCGTGGAAGCGCTATACCAGCACCACTGGGAACATTACCGCTACCAGGAACGGCTGGGCGAGGACGATCTGGTAAAATTCGTGCTCGAAATCGATCAGATCGGCAGGGAATGGGCCAACATCCAGGCGGGCCATGCATCCCTGAGGTCCCTGGTGGACGCCCTCAGCGGCCGGGCCTGCCCCGAGGAACTCGAGACCCTCGCCGTCTCCTACCAACGCGAAGGCCCCGACCACTTCGCCACCGGCACCCTGAAAGCGCTCATGAACTTCTTCGAGGTGGGCTACCGCTTCGTGTCCACGGTCTGTGACATTGACCACGCCGCCCGGCCCCTGACCCTGCTGCAGGTGGAAATCGCCGAGCCGGTGGAACTCCATCTCGGGGTGCCCAAGGAAATCGCCGCGCCCTTCCGCAACCTGCTGCAGCACCTGTTTCTGAAGGACATGTTCAAGCCCGAACCCCTGCTGAAATTCGTGTTCGAAGCCGTGCAGAAGGATTTCGGCAAGGGCCCGGCCC
Organism: uncultured bacterium; assembly: GCA_965369935.1. GTDB lineage: Bacteria > SAR324 > SAR324 > SAR324 > JACQKK01 > JAPUIH01. Next base: position 12,746 of record CBDUSX010000047.1, on the reverse strand, counting down.
TACCCGCCGCCACCCTGACCGCTTTTCAACGCGAGCTCAACGGCACGCTCAAGCAACTGCCCACGGACGGCACGTTCACCATATCCGACCGCAGATTTCCGGAAATGCGCCTGCAGGTGCTCAAGGAGTTGACGGTCTATCTGGACCGGTTGGACGTGAAGTACGACGCGTTGCTCAAGGCCGCGGAAAAACCCAAGGCCGCAGGCAAGCCCCGCGCCTCCATGCAGCCCAAGGCACCGGCCCAGGCCGCACAGGAGGAACCTCCCAAGCCCGTAGCGCCTTCGCTCCTTCCTCCGGCGGAGAATCCCAAGGAGCACATCCGCATCCTCACGGACAGAAACCGCTAGCTCCCGCCGGGCTGCCGGGCGGCTACTCCCGGTATTCGCCCCACTCTTCCCGCAGCACGTTGGAAATCTCGCCCAGGGTGGCGTATTCACGCACCGCATCCAGGATCGCCGGCATTAAATTGTCCCGGCCCTGCGCCCGGCGCCGCACCTCCTCCAGAGCGGCGCGCACATCCGCCTCCTTCCGGCGCGCCCTGAGCTTTTTCAGGCGCTGCACCTGCTCCTCCTTCACCGTGTCGTCCACGGAGAAAATCGCCGGCTCGGCCGCTTCCTCGGTCTGAAACTCGTTGACGCCCACGGTGATCTGCTCTCCCCGGTCAATGGCCTGCTGGGTGTCATAGGCGGTGGCCCGAATTTCGTTTTGGAAAAACTGGTTGGCGATCGCCTCGGTGGCGCCGCCCATCTCGTCCACCCGCTCGATATAGTCCCAGACCCTGCGCTCTATTTCCGAAGTCAGAGATTCCACAAAATACGAGCCGGCCAGCGGATCCACCGTTTCCGTCACCCCGGTCTCGTGGGCGATCAATTGCTGAGTGCGCAGGGCGATGCGCACGGCCTCTTCGGTGGGTAGCCCCAGAGCCTCGTCCATACCGTTGGTGTGCAGCGACTGAGTTCCGCCGAGCACCGCGGCCATGCCCTGATAGGCCACCCGGACGATGTTGTTGTAAGCCTGCTGGGCCGTCAGGGTGCTGCCGCCGGTCTGGGTATGGAATCTGAGCATCATGGAGCGTGGCTCCCGGGCGTGAAAACGCTCCTTGGCGATTTTGGCCCAGATGCGCCGTGCCGCCCGGAATTTCGCCACCTCCTCGAAAAAGTTGTTGTGGCAGTTGAAGAAAAAGGACAGCCGGGGCGCGAACTCGTCAATGTCCAGCCCCGCCTCGATGGCCGCGCCGGTGTAACAGATGGCGTTGCAGAACGTGAACGCCAACTCCTGCACGGCTGAGGCGCCTGCCTCCCGGATGTGGTAGCCGGATATGGAAATCGTGTTGAAGTTCGGCGCTTCGCGGTGGCAATAGGCGAAGATGTCCGTGATCAGACGCAGGGAATGGCGCACGGGGTATATGTAGGTACCCCGCGCGATATACTCTTTCAGCAGGTCGTTCTGGACGGTGCCCCGCAGGGCCTGGGCGCTCACCCCCTGCTTTTCCCCCACCGCGATCAGCAGCGCCAGCAGGATACCCGCGGTCGAGTTGATGGTCATGGACACGGAAACCTTGTCCAGCGGAATCGCCTCGAACAGCAATTCCATGTCCTCCAGGGAATCTATCGCGACCCCCGTCTTGCCCACCTCCCCCTCGGCGAACGGATCGTCGCTGTCGTATCCTATTTGAGTGGGCAGATCGAAGGCCACGGACAAGCCGCTCGTTCCGTTGGCCAGCAGATAGCGATACCGCTGGTTGGACTCCCGCGCCGTGCCGAATCCCGCATATTGGCGCATGGTCCACAGCTTGCCCCGGTACATGTCCGCCCGCACACCACGGGTAAAGGGATACTCCCCCGGCCGCTCCTGCTCGATTCCAGGCTCCACATCCGATGGGAAATAGGCCTCCTTAACCGGAATGCGGGGGCCGGTCTTTGGGGCAGAGGAATTCGGCATCGAAAAGCCACTCAATAAGTTCACATAATATTGGCATTTAAACTTCGAACGATGTTTTCCGCACGGGTGAATTTAGGCGCTCGATCGCGGCTAACTCACTGATGCAATGGATGTAGTATGCATCCGGCGCAGCACTCTAATCATCGCCCCGCTCTGTTCCGCCCGCCCGTTCGAGGGCCTTCATTTGATCAAAAATGGTCTGGAATACGTGCCGCACCGATTCCGCGGTCACCGGCCCCGCATTTTTCGCGATCAGCCGCTCCAGCACCTCCTGCTCCCTCTCGGGGACGTGGATCGGCAGGTTGTTCCGTTTTTTTATTTTTCCGATGGAAATGGCGCACGCCGCCCTCCTGTTCAACATCTCCAGCAACTGCGTGTCGATGGAATCAATCTCCCGCCGGTATCGTTCGATGGAATCGTTCTCAGGATGTTCAGCCATTCCTCTGCGGTTCCTGTGCGTGGTTCGTAAAATGACGGCGCCTTCCGCATCGGTCACACGCGCGTCCTGCTCCTCGGGCATTTAAATTCGCCGGTCAGGAATGATAGCACCAAGCCACCCGCGATATCTAATCTCAACGGCCGCAGCCATTCAAGGTGCGCCGCTCCTTGCCCCGCCTCAATGCCCGAGCACTTTCTTACCTGACCGTGTTCAGCCGCGCCGGGCGCGGTTCTTCCGCCCTTCCTCCCGCCGCCCCTTCCACAGAATGTGCAGGGGCGTTCCCTTCAGACCGAAATGGTAGCGCAACTGGTTTTCCATATAGCGCGTGTAGGACTCCCGGATTTCCTTTGGGTGGTTGGTGACAAAGCAAAAGGTAGGCGGACGCTCCCGCAGTTGGGAGCCGTAAAAAACCTTGGTAGGCACCCGCCCCTGGGCCGGCGGCGCCTGCCTCAACACGGCCATTTGCACGACCCGGTTCAGGTCCGCCGTCTGTATGCGCCGGCTGAAATTTCCGTACACGGCCTGAATTTCCTTGAACAGCCGCTCCACCCCTGTGCCGTCGGCGGCGCTGGTGCGAACCCTGGGGGCGAATTCAACAAACCGCAGCCGGTGCTGGAAGCCCTCTTCCAGCGCCTCGATGCGTCTCGGTTGCTCCGCGATCAGGTCCCACTTGTTCATGGCGATCACGATGCCCCTCCGTTGTTCCAGCACATAGCTGGCGAGTCGCGAGTCCTGCTCGACGATGCTGTCCGCCGCGTCCACCACCAGCACGGCAACGTCCGTGCGGCGTAGCGCCCCGAGGGAGGAGAGCACCCCAATCTTCTCCAGATACTCCTTGGTCCTGGCTTTGCGGCGGATGCCCGCTGTATCTATCAGCAGATAGGCCTGCCCCAGCAGTTCGAAGGGCAGGTCCACCGCCTCGCGGGTGGTGCCGGCCCGCTCGGAAACGATCATCCGCTCGTCGCCCAAAATCCGATTGACCAGGGAGGACTTGCCCACGTTGGGGCGTCCCAGGAAGGTGATCCGGATCGGCCGCTCCCCTTCCTCGCCTGCCGCCTCTTCCTCCGCCATGGGCAGCAGCCCCGCGGTCTCCGCCAGGGCGTCGCCGATCCCGTTGCCGTGGATCGCCGACACCGCGTGTATCCGCTCCGCACCCAGGGCGTAGAATTCCGCCATATCGGCCTTGCGCTGGGGATTGTCCGCCTTGTTCACGATCACGAATATGGGCTTTTGCCCGCGGAGCAGCCACCGGTAAAGCTCCTGGTCGAAAGGGTTCAGCCCCTCCACGGCATCCACCACCATCCAGACCGCTTCCGCGTTCCCCACGCCAATTTCGACCTGCGCGGCGATTTCCGCCGAAAAATCCCCCTCAGGGCCATAGGCCATGCCCCCGGTGTCCACCAGCCGGAAGTGGTAGCCCTCCCGATGCACCTCTTCCTCACGCCGGTCGCGGGTCAGGCCCGGGGTGGCAGCCACCAGGGCCTTGCGCGAACCGGCGATCCGGTTGAACAGGGTGGACTTGCCCACGTTGGGACGTCCGACCAGGGCGATCGTGGGGATTTGGGCGGCGGTCATACCTTTTCCGTGTGTGCAATCCGTGGCTTGCTTCGCCGGCGGCGGCAGTACCCTTCGCGCACACCGGCCCATCGGCGCTGCCGCTTTCCATTGCAGCAACGGTAGCAGAAAATTCCGGCTCCGGCACCTGCCGCGCGGCCCAAAGCCCCCCCGGCATGGCCCCTCCGGCTCATGCGCCCCGCCATCCGCCCACGGCTTCCCACAGGCTGTGATGACGGCTTGCGCATCGCTCCATTACCCGGTACCATGCGCGGATTTTACGAGACTTCGGTCGCGCTACGGCGCTTCGGTCTGCATCCCCGGCGCGATTTCCCGCCTGCCGCGGGTCCGCATGCGGCAGCGTATTCCCGGCCCGGAAGTAGACGTACAATCGCGCGCTATGGCGCCTGCCCTTCGTTGCCGTTGGCCGGCGGCCCGGCTTGTAATAAACACTACCTCGGATCGTGCCGTCTGCTGTAGCCTAATGACCTGCTCAGGCGGGGACGCCTATGTTCCGGCCGTGCGGTCCCGGAGCCACGGCGCTAACCGGGCGACTCGGGCGTGAAGCGGGAACCAAAGGGCAATCACATTCAGTTCCGGAGATTATGGCGACCCTGTTAGAAATCAAAAATCTCAAAACCCAATTCCAGACCCAGGGCCGGCTTATCAAGGCTGTGGACGGCGTCTCCTACGACGTCCAGGAAGGGGAAACCCTTGCCGTAGTGGGGGAGAGCGGTTGCGGAAAATCGGTCACGGCCCTGTCCATCATGGGGCTGATCCCCTTTCCGCCGGGCCGGATCGTGGATGGAGAGATTCTCTTTCAGGGCAAGGACCTGCTCAAAATGACCCCTGAGCAGATGCGCCAAATCCGGGGCAAGGAAATCTCGATGATTTTCCAGGAGCCCATGACCTCCCTCAATCCGGTGCTGACCATCCAGCGCCAGCTCACCGAGACCGTGGAGGCGCACCTGCAAGGGGAAAAAGGCGCCGCGCTGGCGCGGGCCGTGGAAGTGATGAACTGGGTGGGCATCCCCGATCCGGAGCGGAGGCTGTCCCAATACCCCCACCACTTCAGCGGGGGCATGCGTCAGCGGGTGATGATCGCCATGGCCCTGGCCTGCAACCCCAAGCTGATTCTGGCGGATGAGCCCACCACCGCCCTGGACGTGACCATCCAGGCACAGATTCTGGCGCTGATGAAGGATCTCAGCGCCAAGTTTGGCGTGGCGATGATTTTGATTACGCACAATCTGGGTGTGGTGGCCCGCTATGCGGACCGCGTCAATGTCATGTATGCGGGTCAAATCATCGAGAAGGGAACGGCCAAGGATATCTACGCCAAGCCCGTCCATCCCTATACGCTGGGCCTGCTCAAATCGGTCCCAAGGCTGGACCAGACGCGAAAAAGCAAGTTGGACCCCATCGAAGGGCAACCGCCGGACCTGGGCGCTCTCAGCGAGGGATGCCGCTTCCGGGACCGCTGTTTTTTGGCGGAGCCCAAATGCGCCGCTTCCGTTCCGCCCCTGGTGCAGGTGAACAAGACCCAATGGAGCGCATGCCTGAAATACAAGGAAATCCGGAAAGCCGGCTAAACACCCCGAATCCTCGTCCAGAAGGGCGTATGTGAACCTGGCCGGGATCGGAAATCCCGCAGCAACGATGGCAGGAGCTTTTTGATGGCCGTAGCAGCCAAAGCCGCAGCACCCAGGAAAAACGGATCCGAAAACGACGTTCTGCTGAGGGTCGAAAACCTGAAGATGTATTTCCCCGTCACCCAGGGCATCGTCATTCAGAGGCTGATCGGCGTGATCAAGGCGGTGGATGACATCAGCTTCGACATCATGCGGGGCGAAACCCTGGGCCTCGTCGGCGAGTCGGGCTGCGGCAAGACCACCACCGGGCGCTGCATCCTGCAACTCACCAAATCCACGGCGGGAAACATCTATTTCGAGGGCCGTGACCTGAATGCCATGAACTCCGACGAGTTGCGGGGCGCCCGCAGGGACATCCAGGTGATTTTTCAGGACCCCTACAGTTCCCTCAATCCACGCATGAGCATCGGGGACATCATTGGGGAGGGGCCCATGGTGCACAAGATATTCCCGGACAAGGGTTCCGTCGAAACCCGCACCAAGGAGCTGCTTTCCCTGGCGGGGCTGTCCACCAACCTGGTTTCCCGCTATCCCCACGAGTTGAGCGGCGGTCAGCGGCAGCGGGTGGGCATCGCCCGCGCACTCTCCATGAATCCGAGATTCATCGTATGCGACGAGGCGGTCTCCGCGCTGGACGTGTCAATCCAGGCGCAAATCATCAACCTGTTGGAAGAGTTGCAGCAGGAATTCGGGCTGACCTACCTGTTCATCGCCCATGACCTGTCCGTGGTGCGCCACATCAGCAACCGGGTGGCGGTCATGTATCTGGGCAAGATCGCGGAACTGGCCAGTTCGGTAGACCTGTATAGGGAACCGCTGCATCCATACACCATCGCGCTGCTCTCCGCCGTCCCCATTCCCGACCCGGTGGTCGAGGAAAAGCGCGAGCACATCATCCTGGAGGGAGAGGTGCCCAGCCCGCTCAACCCTCCCGCCGGATGCGTGTTTCACCCCCGTTGCCCCAAGGCGACGGACGTGTGCCGGGTGGATATACCGGTGTTCGAGCAAAAACGGCCCGACCACTGGGCGGCCTGCCATCACGTGGAGGTGGCCAGGCTTCCCAGGGCCGCGGGCAAGGCCAAGGGACCACAGGCGCCTGCGCGGCGAGGACGCAAGGCCTCCTCCGGCGCGGCTTGATTTAGTGCTTTCTCCCAGAGAATTAAGTTGCTATTCTCGCTCCTGAATTTTGTTTTTATTTCCGTGCCTGCTCCCGCACTGAAGGGCATAAACCAAACAACCGCCCAGCCGCCCTGGGGATGGCCGGGCGCCATGCATTAAGCTCACCGCCCGCCCGGAAGACAAAACCCGGAGCGGCTTTAAATACCGGTGGATGACTGTGTACAGATATTTTATCCGTAGAATCCTGCTGATGCCTTTCACCCTGTTCTGGGTGGCGGCGATCATTTTTATCCTCATGCGCGCGATTCCGGGGGATATCGTGGAAATCCGCCTCTCCGGCGAAGGCGGCCTGGTGGATCAGGAGTCCATTGACGCGGAGAGACACCGGCTGGGCCTCGACAGGAATATTTTCGTGCAGTTCGGAGCTTGGCTGGGGGGCGCCATTCAGTTCGATTTCGGCGATTCCATGTGGACGGGCAGGCCGCTCTCCCTGGAGTTGGAACAACGCTTTCAGTTGACGTTGCAGGTGGCCATCATGACCGCCGTCATAGCGGTGCTTCTCGCCGTACCCCTCGGCACGATTGCCGCCTTGAAACAGGATACGTGGGCGGACTATGCCGTGCGCATATTCTCCATCGCCGGCATCGCCACGCCCTCTTTCTGGCTGGGGATTCTGATTATTCTGGGTTTCCTGATCTTCTTCCAATGGATGCCGCCCATCAAATTCGTTCCCATATACGTGGATCCCTGGGAGAACTTATCGCAGTTGATCTGGCCGGCCCTGGCCACCGGATACCGCTACTCGGCCGTCGCCACCCGGATGACCCGCTCCGCGGTGCTGGAGGTGCTGCGGGAGGACTACATCCGCACCGCCCGTGCCAAGGGCCTCCTTGAAAAGGTCGTCCTGGTGCGTCACGCCTTGAAGAACGCCATGCTGCCGGTGGTCACGGTGATCGGGCTGGAATTCGCCTTTCTGCTCGGCGGCCTGGTGGTCACCGAGCAGGTGTTCAACCTGAACGGGCTGGGCAAGTATTTTGTCGAATCCGTCAGCAATTATGACTATACGGGCGTTCAGGCCCTGGTGATGATTGTGGCGACCGCAGTGGTCCTCACCAATTTCTTTGTGGATGTCACGTACGCCTGGCTGGACCCGCGTATCCGTTATACATAACGAGGCAGCATGACCGATATCACGCCCATCACGAATGTCGCCGTCGCCGAGGAACTGCCCCGCACCACCGCTTTGCAAGCCATCGTGAAGTTTTTCCGCACCAAGCCCCTGGGTGCGGCCGGCGCGGTGGTCGTCGTGATGTTCATTCTGATGGCCGTATTTGCGCCGCTGATTGCACCTTTCGATCCCGAGCAGCCCAACTACGAGGCCATGATGAACCCGCCGACCCTGGAGCACCCGTTCGGCGTGGACGAGTTCGGCCGGGATGTGCTCTCGCGGATCGTTTTCGGCGCCCGCACGGCCATGGCCATCGGGTTGATCGTAGCCTTCGTCTCCACCACCCTGGGTTTGCTGATCGGCGTCTCAAGCGCCTATTTTGGAGGCTGGGTGGACATGGCAGTCCAGCGAATCCTGGATATTTTCATGTCCTTCCCGCTGATAATTCTGGCCCTGGCCATCGTCTCAGTCGCCCCCAAGGGGGTTCCCTCAGTGCTTCTCGTGATCATCGCGCTCATTGTGCCCCTCACCCCGCGCGCCGCGCGGGTGGTGCGCTCAAGCGCGCTGGCGATCCGGGAGGTGCCCTACGTCGATGCCGCCCGCGCCCTGGGGTTCAGGCACTGGCGCATCATTTTTCGCCACATGCTGCCCAACGTGATGGCCCCTTATCTGATCATGCTCACCGCGGGCATGGGGCAGGCGGTGCTGGCGGAGGCCTCCCTGTCCTTCCTGGGGCTGGGCGTGCAGGAGCCCACTCCGGCCTGGGGCCTGATGCTGCAGGGCGGGGCGGAGTTGTATGCGGAGCAGATGCCCTGGGTGCCTATCTATCCGGGCCTGGCGATCACCGCTTCCGTGTTCGCATTCAACCTGTTCGGCGATTCCCTGCGCGACGTGCTCGACCCCAAGCTGCGCATCTGAGGAGTCACCGTAAAGCGCATCTGGCTGGCGTGAATGCGCAATGGCACGAGGGAACCCCCGGGTTGGGCACGCTCCAGCCCCGGCGGTTCCCTTTTTTATGTTTCTCTGTTCGCCGCGCCTATGGACCCCTTCCGCCGGCCTTGCCGGACCCGCCGGCATGACAGCCGGCCGGGCAATATCGTTGAGAAAAAATCCCGATCCGAGCTAACATCCTAATACCGGCTTTTTGCGTCACAACCAATTGCGGCGCACCGGCAATTCACACCTTCAGTCCCGGCGCTGTTCATCGGGTAGAGAGAAAGGACACAAAATGACCGACCGTGCCAAGCAATTGCGCGAACTGCTCGCCCGCCCCAAACTGCTGGTGGCTCCAGGCTGTTACGACGCGCTTTCCGCCAAGCTGATTCAGCAGGAGGGCTTCGAAGCCGCCTACATGACCGGCTTCGGCACCTCCGCCAGCGTGCTGGGCATGCCCGACGCGGGGCTGATTTCCTTTGCCGAGATGGCCACCCACGCCGGCAACATTGCCAACGCCCTGGACATCCCGCTCATCGCCGACGGCGACACCGGGTACGGCAACGCCGTCAATGTCTACCGCACCGTGAAGTCCTATGCCCGCGCCGGAGTGGCGGGGCTGCATATCGAAGACCAGGTATTTCCCAAAAAATGCGGTCACGTGGCCGGCAAGAAAGTGATTCCCACCGATGAGATGGTCGGCAAAATCAGGGCCGCCGCGGACGCCCGCGCGGAAAAGGACATCGTCGTCATCGCCCGCACCGACGCCCGGGTCATCGAAGGGGTGGAACCCGCCCTGCGCCGCTGCCAGGCCTATCTGGAGGCCGGGGCCGACATGATCTTCTTCGAGGCCCCGGAGTCGGAGGAAGAACTGGAGATGGTGGGGAAGAAGCTCAATGCCCCGCTGCTGATCAACATGGCCATCGGCGGGAAGACGCCATTCGTGCCCCTTTCCCGGCTGGAGGCAATGGGCTTCAATCTGGCGATCTTCCCGGCGGTGCTGATGAAATCGGCGCTCGCCGGCATGCGCGAGACCCTGGTCAGAATCAGGGAGCATCCCGACGAGCATCCGGGCAGCGAGGAAATGTCCTTCGAGGACATCAAGACCCTGGTGGGCTTCCCGGAATATTACGACATGGAGGCCAAGTACAGTCCCTAGCACCCGCCCAGGGCGCAACCCGCGACCTTTTCGGGCTACTTCAGGCAAACCCGCCACCTAAAATCGCGCAGATGGCCCCATGTCCGTAGCCGAACGCCTCGAAACGGTGCCTTTCACCGTGGACGACACCCCGCACATCGTGGTGGACGGGGAGCGCTGCCAGGGTTGCGAAACCCACCCCTGCCTCACCTTCTGCCCGGCGCAATGCTTCACCCCAGGTGATGCCGGCGGCATTGACTACTATTACGTGGGCTGCCTGGAATGCGGCACCTGCCTCCTGCTGTGCAACGAGGAGGCGGTGCGCTGGAACTATCCCCGCGGCGGCTACGGAATCAACTACCGCTTTTAGTTTCCCCCGTCCGGCCCTTGCCGGAGGAGGCTGCTTCTTCCAGCCGCGCCCGCACGCCAAGCCCCTCGAGAAAATCCTTCACCGGGCAGGACATCTCCTGCCCCAGCAGCGCCCGCAGATCCGCCACGTCGTCAATGTCCAGCGCCAGGGACGGCAGGTTTTCCACCACGTACGGCGCGCGCCGCTCACGGGCCAGTTGCTCGTGCAGGGCCAGACTGCCCGGGCCGAAGCGGGAGGGAAACAGCCCCGGCGGCGCCCTGTACAGGGCGTTGGTGCCCGTGCCGTCGGCGGAAGGAACCAGCACCGCCGCCAACCCTTCATCCGCCAGGGCCAGCACCCGCTCCAGGTCTCCCGCAGCCAGCAGGGGCAGATCCAGCGGCACCCTCAGCACGCCATCCACGCCTTCCCGTTCCAGTTGGGCACAGGCCCGATCCACCGAGTCGCTCTCGGAAATTTGCTGTGTTTCGGGCATAATCTCGAAGCCCATGCTTCCGCCCAGGGCCATGGCGGGCTCGTCGCTGGTCACGATCACCTTGCGCAGCGGCCCGGCCAGACCGCCCACCTGCTCCAGCACCCCGCTTAGCATCAGCCTGGCCAGTTCCTGCCGCTCCCCGGGCGTCAGCAATGGGGAAAGCCGCTGCTTGGCATTGGCCAGTTCCTTTACCGGGATCAGCAACGCCCGTTCCATCTATTCCTCTTCCAGCAAATGCAGCAGCGTGGTGGCCAGGGCCTGTTTGGAGGCCGGATCGTGCATCACTGTCGGGGCCGCCACGCAACGCAGGCCCATAGCCTCGATTTCCGCCTTGCAGCCGGCGTCCTGGGTGTCCACCACGAACACGTCCAGCAGGTCCCGGTACAATTCCGCCACTCCCGCCGGAGAAACCGCATGCCCCAGTTCCGCGAGCATCTTGTCCGACGGGCCCTTCAGGGACTTTCCACCGACGATCGGGCTCACGGCCACCTTGAGGGCGCCCGCGGCGCGGATCGCCTCCCGCAGTCCCGGCACCGCCAGGATGGGCCCGATGCTGATCAGCGGATTGCTGGGCGCGATGACGATCAGCGCTGATTCGGCCAGCGCCTCCGCCACCCCCGGCGCGGGCGTGGCGCTTTCCACGCCCTCGAAGCGCACGGCGCGCACCACCGGCTCCGCACGGCGCTTGACCAGGTATTCCTGCAGGTACAGTTCCCCCTCGTCCGTTGCGAGGCGGGTCGCCACCGGCTGCTCGCACATGGGCAGCAAAACGCAGCCCAGCCCCAGCCCCTCGGCGATGCGGCGGGTAATCTCCGCCAGACCCACCCCATCCTGCAGCAGTTCGCTGCGGTACAGGCTCAGGCCCAGGTCCGTGTCCCCCAGATTGAACCAGCCCGTGCCGCCCAGCCCCCGCACCCGTTCCAGGGCGCGGAAGGTGTCCTCCCCAATGCCCCAGCCGGTGGCCTCGTTCACCTCCCCCGCCAGGGTGTAGGCCAGGATGTCGCTGTCCGGGCAGATGCGCAGGTTGAACAACTCCAGGTCGTCCCCGCTGTTGGCGACGATGGTCAGCCGCGCGGGATCGGCCGCGGTGTAGAAGCCCAGGGCCAGCTTGGCGCCCCCCACGCCGCCGGAGAGCAGGACGACGCCCCCGGCCATCAGGGAATACCCGCCACGCGGTAGCGCGCCGCATGGGATTTCAGCTTGCGGTTGATGCGGATCACCAGGGCGGTCATTCCCTCCACCGTGGCGGCGGCGCTCAGGCCACCTACGTCCAGGGGACGCAGGCTGGGGATGCGGCGGATCACGCCGCTCAGCAGTTCCTTGGCACCCTTGTCGTCCCCGAACACGAAGGTGTCGCAGTCCAGCGGCTCCGCGATCTCCTCCAGCACGTGGGCCGGCAGGGTCTTGAACGCAGCGGTGAAAGGCACGCGCTCCGGCAGAATGGCCCGCAACTGCCGGCTTCCGGAACCTTCCGGAGGCACCACCACCTGCACGTCCCCCTTGCCAAATTGCAGGGGCACGGTCACGTCCACGAACACCGCATCGTCCCGGAAGCTCTCCAGATAGCTTTCCAGGGTGGCCGCGGCATGCTCAAACGGCACGGTGAGCATGACCAGCCGCGAGGCAGCCACCACCGCGTGGTTCTCCCCGCCCTCGATGGGGCGGTAGTTGCCCTCTCCCGCCTGGGCCGCCACCAGCCCGTTCAACTCGTCCACCGTCGCCTGGGCGCGCTCGGCCTGCCTGGAGCCCACCGCCACCGCCACTCCGGCCATGGCAAAGCGCATGGCCAGGCCGCGGCCCTGGGGCCCCGTGCCGCTGATAAACCCAATGTCCGGTTCCGTCATCGCCGTCCTTTTCAGATTACAGAACAAAATCCTGGAGTCCGCCGGCTCGTCCGCTTCACCTCCCCAGCGCCTGCCCGATGCGCGCCAGGGTCTTGTCCCTGCCGAACACCTCCACG